>DPMS01000139.1 GCA_003541285.1 Actinomycetota bacterium | reverse complement strand
GAGTTCGTTGATGACCCCGTCAACCGAGGCGCGGTCCAGGCGGGAATCCTCCGACCGCAGGGTGCGTTCCGCCCAGGTGTCGGGGACCTGCTTGACGCAGACGACGATGTTCATGACCGGCGGCCGACCTCCTGCCCTTCTGCATTCCCGACCAGATGCCCTGTGGGGGGCACCGTAAAGCCTGTCAAACGCGGCCTCCCCGCCCGGCTCCGGGGTGCCCCTACGGTCCCCGCACCGGGCCTGCCGCAAACCACGTTCCGCTGCGGCGGCTACATGTTACTAGCTAGTAGCTTGACTGGCCAACCGCGCCTCGGCGGCGTCCACCACGTTGGCGAGCAGCATCGCCCGCGTCATCGGGCCGACCCCGCCCGGCATCGGTGCCAGGTACCCGGCCACCTCGGCAACCTCGGGCGCGACGTCACCAACAAGGCCCGCATCGGTCCTGGTGATGCCGACGTCGAGGACGGCCGCGCCGGGCTTCACCATATCCGCAGTGAGCAGGCCGGGCCGGCCGGCCGCCACCACCACGATGTCAGCTGCCCGCGTGTGCGCCGCCAGATCCTTGGTGCCGGTATGGCACGACGTGACGGTGGCGTTCTCGCTGCGCCGGGTCAGGAGCAGGCCGAGCGCCCGCCCGACGGTGATGCCACGGCCGATCACCGTCACCTCCGCGCCCTCGATCGGCACGTCGAAACGGCGCAGCAACTCGACGATGCCACGGGGCGTGCAGGGCAGGGGCCCCGGCTCCCCGAGCACAAGCCGGCCGAGATTGACCGGGTGCAGGCCGTCCGCGTCCTTGTCCGGATCCATCCGGTGCAGGACCCGGTGCGCGTCCAGGCCGGCGGGCAGCGGCAGCTGCACGATGTACCCGGTGCACGCAGGATCGGCGTTCAGCTCGTCGACCACCGCCTCCACTTGCTCCTGGGTGGCGCTTTCCGGCAGGTCACGGCGGATGCTGGCGATCCCGACCTGAGCGCAGTCCCGGTGCTTGCCGGCCACGTAGGCGCGGCTGCCCGGGTCGTCGCCGACCAGCACGGTGCCCAGCCCGGGCACCGTCCCCATCCGGGCCAGCGCGGACACACGGCGGGTGAGATCCTCCCTGATCGCCGCGGCGGTCGCCTTGCCGTCCAGAATTCGCGCTGTCATCGTGCCGTCCACCCCGGGATGCTCATGGGACCTCTTTCGGATCTTCAGTGGAAGAAGTGACGTATGCCAGTGAAGTACAGGCTGATCCCGGCCGCGGTGGCGGCCCCGATCACCTCAGCGTCCCGCACCGACCCGCCCGGTTCCACGATGGCGTGGACCCCGGCGTCGGCGAGCACCTGCAGGCCGTCGGGGAACGGGAAGAACGCGTCGCTGGCCGCCACCGCACCGCGGGCACGCTCCCCGCTGCGCGTCACCGCCAGCCGCGCCGAATCCACCCGGTTGACCTGGCCCATGCCCACCCCGACGGTGGCTCCGCCTGCCGCGATCACGATGGCGTTCGACTTCACGCTGCGGCAGGCACGCCAGGCAAAGGACAGATCGGCCAGGGCTTCGCCGGAGACGGCAGGACCCGCCTTGAGCTGCCAGCTGGACGGGTCGTCGCCAGCTGTGTCAATCAGGTCCGCGGACTGCATGAGCAGGCCACCTTCCAGTTGCCGCCACTCGACCGGTGCGGCAGCAGCCCCGGCTTCCCCGGGCGCCGGCGGCGGGCAGGTCAGCAACCGCAGGTTCTTCTTCGCGGCGAGCAGTTCGTGGGCGGCGGGCTCAAAGCCCGGCGCGACGACGACCTCGGTGAAGATCTCGGCGATCTGGGCCGCCAGTTCCCGCGTCACTACGCCGTTGACGGCGATCACCCCGCCGAATGCCGACACCGGGTCGCATGCGTGCGCCCTGCGGTGCGCCTCCGCAAGATCACGGCCCACAGCGATCCCGCACGGGTTGGAATGTTTGATGATCGCGGCACAGGGGTCGCGGAACTCGAACGCGGTCCGCCAGGCCGCCGCCGTGTCCACGTAGTTGTTGTACGACATCGCCTTGCCATGGATCTGCTGGGCACCGGCGATGCCCGGTGGCATGGCCGTCCCCACATACAGGGCCGCCCGCTGGTGCGGGTTCTCGCCATAGCGGAGCACCTCCCGCCGGGACCAGAGCGCGGCGATCACATCCGGCCAGCCGGTCTGCGCCGCGGTGTCGTCCGGTGCATAGGCGGAGGCGAACCAGGAGGCGACCGCTGCATCGTAGCGGGCGGTGTGCGCGTAGGCCTGGGCGGCGAAACGGCGGCGCTCGGCCAGTGTGAATCCGCCCGCTGCGGCTGCTTCCACCACCGACTGATACATCGCCGGGTCGGTGATGACGGCGACCGTGGCATGGTTCTTGGCCGCGGCGCGGACCATGGCCGGGCCGCCGATGTCGATCTGCTCGACGCACTCCTCCGCCAGGGCGCCGCTGGCGACTGTGGCCTCGAACGGGTACAGGTTGGACACGAGCAGCTCGAACGGGGCGATCCCGAGGTCATCGAGCTGCTCGCGGTGAGATGCCTGGCGCATGTCGGCGAGCAGGCCCGCATGCACCCCCGGATGCAGGGTCTTGACCCTGCCGTCCAGGCATTCGGGGAAGCCGGTCAGGTCCTCGACCCGGGTCACCGGCACGCCCGCCGCGCCGATCGCCGCCGCCGTACTTCCCGTACTGACGATCTCGACGCCCGCCGCGGCCAGGACCTTCGCCAGCCCGGTCAGGCCGGTCTTGTCGTAAACGCTGATCAGCGCCCGTTTGATGGCAACCCTCGTCAATGCCCAACCTTCACTTTCCGGCCGTGGACAGACCATCCCTCGCGGACCATCCGGCCCACAGTCTCCACCAGCAGCGCGCGCTCGGTTACCTTCACCCGCTCGTGCAGCGTCGGTATGTCGTCATCATCGCGGACCGGGACCGCCGCCTGCGCGACCACCGGCCCGGTGTCGGTGCCGGAGTCCACCATGAACACGGTGCAGCCGGTGATCTTCACCCCGTACTCCAGCGCGTCCCGGACACCGTGCATTCCGGCGAAGGCCGGCAGCAGGGCGGGATGGGTGTTGACGAACCGGCCGCCGAACCTGGCCAGGAAGCCCGGCCCGACCAGCTTCATGAACCCGGCCGAAACGACCAGGTCGGGGCTGAACCCGTCGCAGGCATCCGCCAGGGCGCGGTCCCAGTCGGCCCGCAAGGGGTAGTCAGCCACCCGCAGGACGAAGGTCGGGATTCCCGCTCGCTGCGCCCTTGCCAGGCCTTCGATACCGGGCCGGTCAGCGCCGACCGCCACCACGGCCGCGCCGTACGCCTCGTCGGCACACGCGTCCAGGAGCGCCTGGAGGTTGGTACCCGCACCGGAGACCAGGACCACCAGGCGTGCGCTCATGCGGCCACCATAACGGGGGAGCCCGCCAGCCACCCGGCGAGGGCCATGGCTGCCGTCCCGGCCCTGAGTGCATCCGCCTGGCACGCTCCAGTCCCGCCAGGAACACCAGTCCCTGCCCGGGCACATCCAGGCAGGCTCCGCCCGGCCATCTGGTGTGAGAGACGCCCCACACTCCGGCGCCTGGCTACCTCCACTCATCGGGCAATGGCCAGGTCAGTCCCATACGCGAGGCACAATAAGGGGCTATGCCCCCAACACATCCCCCGCGCACGGATGAGTCGCCCCCGGACGCGTTCTCGCCGCAACCGCCCCTGTACCCACCCGGCCCGGACACGCAGCCCGACGGTGCGGCCAGGCCAGCAGCCGGGCCGCAGGCGGGGCCTGGCCCAGTGCCTCAGGCCGGGCCGGCAGTTGCGCGCGTCCCGCTGCCGCCGGCCGATCCCGCACTCCAGCACCGGTCGGTGGCGGCTCTCTTCGTTGCGATGCTCAGCCTGGCCGGGCTGCTTGGCTTCAACTTCAACCTGCACCGCGCCATCCTGATCGTGGTCTATGCCCTCCTGGCCGGTGCGATGGCGCTGTGGCTGAGCCTGAGTGCCATCACCCGTGCCCGGCGCAACCGGACCGCGCGGCCGCGTGGCTCGGTGGCCGCGACTGTCATCGCCGGTGTGGGCATCGGGCTCAGCGCCGCGATGCTGCTGGCGTTCGCAGTGTTCGGCAAGCAGTTGACGGCCTACGGCCAGTGTCTCAGCGGCGCCGGCACGATCTCGGCACAGCAGTCCTGCTACAGCCAGTTCTCCCACACGCTGAGCCACCAGATCAGCGGGCTCGGCTCGGGCAGCCACCGGTAACACGGCCGGCACCGCGGACCCGGCGCCCACCCACCCGATCAGGGCAGTTCAGAAGGGCCGGGCGAGGACCGGCCGGGGTCATCCCAGGCCTCGCCGTCCGCCCACGGGTCCAGGTAGATCCGGTGCCCGTCCTGGTCGGCACCCGCGGGCGGGAAACCATCCCGCCGCGGCGCCGGCCTGGCCAGTGCGGCAGCCAGCGCTGGCTCGCGGCGCAGCCACAGCCAGTTCGCAACACCTGCGGTGACCGCGGCGGCCACCCCGACCTCCAACGTGGCCACCAGGCCCGCCTGCCATCCGGACGGCCCCACCGACGCCAGGCGCCCGCTGCCCAGTGGCCCGCCCGAGAACGCTGCCAGCACACCGACGACACACCCGGTCGCCGCGCCGCACGCGAACCCCCAGAATGGGGCCACCTCGATTGCCGGGGTGGGCGCCGCCCGCACCAGCAGCAAGCCACCGAACGCCCCGGCCAGGTAGGGGACGGCGAGGACGGCGACCGACGCCCAGCCCGGGACTGATCCGTGCGCGCCGGTGGGCAATGCGGCGAGCATCGGCAACATGGGCAGCGGCCCCAGCGCCGCCCCGGTCGGGGCGACCACCGTGCCGGTCCCGAAGGCGAACCCGGGCCCCAGCATGAAGCAGATTGCCCAGCAGACTGCGTTCGGCACGTAGGCGATCTGGGCGAGCAGCAGCAGCACGGAACCAACTGCACCCGCACCGAGCGCTGCGTTCAGGGAAGTGAATTCTTTCAGGTGAGCCACCAGCGAGGCACCCGCGAGCAGCGCGCCGGCCGTCCCGAGCACCGCCAGCGCCCCGGCAGTACCGAGCACGACGGAGCGGGACCGCGGTGGCAGCAGCCGGGCCAGGCGCCCCCACGGGGCCAGCGCCCGCGCGCCGCCCAGCCCTCCCGCGCACAGGGCGAGCAGGAACCCGGCGACGACCGCCTGCGGCAGCGAGGGAACGGCCAGCGCCGATCTGCTCGCCAGCGCCAGCGCACCACACAGCACCGCATAAGGGGCGGCGAGCGCCAGTCCGGCGTAACCGACCTCGGAGAGACTGGACAACCCCCCGCTGCGTACCACCCAGCGGCCGGCCCGCCAGAGCAGCGCGCCGGGGAGCAGCACCAGCCCGAGCGGGAGCATGCCGATCCGCCCCGCGCTCCGCAGCACGAAGCCGACGTGATGTGCGGCCAGCCAGAGCCCCGTGGATGTGCGCAGCACGCCGGGCAGCCCGAGGCCGGCATGGGGGGCGGCGATCCAGCCCGCGACCACCAGCGGGGTGAGGATCACCAGACCGGTGATCGTGGCCGCGCAGGCCGCCATCGCCCCGGTGACAACCAGTGGCCGGGCGGCCAGCGGCGGACCCGGCGGCGATTGCGGGCTGCCGCGACGCACACCGGGACGGGCGGAAGCGGTCACAAAACCCAATCCTGGCCACCGTACCTGCGGGCGCGGCGGAGGCGCGCCGGACGGTGCCCGCCCGGCGGCAGGCTTGCGCCGCGCGGGGAGCGCGCACCGGCCCGCACGGGTGCCTGGCGCGGGGCCGGTGTCAGTGGCGCTGCATGACCTCGCGAACGAGCAGGGCGGTCTCGCTGGGGGTCCGGCCCACCCGGACGCCGACCTTCTCCAGCGCTTCCTTCTTCGCCTGCGCCGTACCGGAGGAGCCGGAGACGATCGCGCCGGCATGTCCCATGGTCTTGCCCTCGGGCGCGGTGAAGCCGGCCACATAGGCGACCACCGGCTTGGTGACGTGCTGCTCGACGAAGGCCGCGGCCCGCTCCTCGGCGTCCCCGCCGATCTCGCCGATCATGACGATCGCGTCGGTCTCCGGATCGTCCTGGAAGGCCCGGAGGCAGTCGATGTGGGTGGTCCCGATCACAGGGTCACCGCCGATGCCGACGGCGGTCGAGAAACCGATGTCGCGCAGTTCGTACATCATCTGGTACGTCAGCGTGCCGGACTTGGAGACCAGCCCGATCCGCCCCTCGGAGCTGATGTCGGCCGGGATGATCCCCGCGTTGGACTTGCCGGGCGAGGCGATGCCCGGGCAGTTCGGCCCGACGATGCGGGTCGTGTTCCCGTGCGCGCACGCATATGCCCAGAACTGGGCGGTGTCGTGCACCGGGATGCCCTCGGTGATCACGACGACGAGCGGGATCGCCGCGTCCACCGCCTCCATCACCGCGCTCTTGGTCCCGGCCGGCGGGACGAAAACCACCGAGACGTCCGCACCGGTGGCGGCCATGGTCTCGGCGACCGTGCCGAACACCGGGACGCCGGTGCCGCCGAGGTCGACGGTCTGGCCCGCTTTACGGGGATTGGTGCCGCCGACCACATTGGTGCCCGCGGCCAGCATCCGGCGGCCGTGCTTGCTGCCTTCCGAGCCGGTGATGCCCTGGATCATGACCCGGCTCTCGCCGGTCAGGAAGATCGCCATCTCATGCTCCTGTCGCGGGCGCGGCTGCCCGTTGTGCGCTGGCGGCCAGTTGCGCCGCGCGCCGCGCGGCATCGTCCATCGTCTCGACCTGCTCGACCACGGTCAGTCCCGCGTCGGTGAGGATGCGGCGGGCCTCCGCCGCGTTGTTCCCGTCCAGCCTTACCACGATCGGATGGGTCACCCGCTCGCCGCGCTCGGCCAGCATGCCGAGCGCGGAGACAATGCCGTTCGCGACCGAGTCGCAGGACGTGATGCCACCGAAGACATTGACCAGCACGCTGCGGACGCTCGTGTCTGACAGGACGATCTCCAGCCCGTCCGCCATCACCTCGGCGGACGCGCCCCCGCCGATGTCGAGGAAGTTCGCGGGCCGGATACCGCCGAACGCCTCCCCAGCCTGGGCCACCACATCCAGGGTGGACATGACCAGCCCCGCGCCGTTGCCGATGATGCCGACCTCACCCTCGAGCTTGACGTAGTTGAGGTGCTTGGCCTTGGCCCGCGCCTCCAGCGGGTCGGCCGCGGTGGGATCAGCGAACCGGCCGTGGTCCTGGCGGTAGGCGGCGTTGTCGTCGAGGGTGACCTTGCCGTCGAGTGCGACCACCCGGCCGTCCACGGTCAGGATCAGCGGGTTGACCTCGACCAGGGTGGCGTCCTCATCGGCGAAGACCGCCCACAGTCGCTCCGCCAGGGTGGCGGCGCCGGGGCGGGCCTCCTCCGGCAGGCGGCCCGCCGCGACGATCTCGGCGGCCTTGGCAGCGTCCACCCCGGCCAGCGGGTCGATCGGGATCTGGGCCACCGCGTCCGGGTTGGAGTGGGCTACCTCTTCGATCTCCATCCCGCCCTGCACCGAGCAGATCGACACGAAGGTGCGCGCCGCCCGGTCGAGCAGGAACGAGAGGTAGTACTCCTGGGCGATGTCGCTGGCTTCCTCGACCAGGACCGTGTGCACGGTGTGGCCCTTGATGTCCATGCCGAGGATGTCTTGTGCCCTTGCCTGCGCCTCGGCCGGGCCGTCCGCCACCTTGACACCACCGGCTTTGCCCCGGCCACCGGTCTTGACCTGGGCCTTGACGACAACACGTGGCGCGCCGGCGGCGGCGAAGCCTTCCACGATCACGCGAGCTTCCTCAGGGGTCCGGGCGAGGCTGCCGCGCGGCACCGGCACGCCGTACTCCGCGAACAGCTCTTTCGCCTGATGCTCGAACAGGTCCACTGCGTCCATCCTCGGTGTGGCGGGATTCGGTTCGCAGCCTATCCGGGCTGGCACCCGGTGCGTGCGCAGGCCGCCGGGTGGGACGTTTCGCGCTGACCGGGACCTTCGCCCATGGCTGTGGGGCTTGTATCGGTATATGTCTGCTTTTGCGGGGGTGCCGCATGTGACTGCGTTCGACGAACGCGACAGGAGTCTATGGAACTGTGCGCGCGGCACCGGAGGAGGCCCGCCCGCCGAGGGTGGTCTTCACCCAGTCGACGATCTCCTGGGTGGGGGCGCCGGGAGTGAAGATCCGTGCCACGCCCAGCCGCTCCAGTTCGGCGATGTCGGCGCCGGGGATGATGCCCCCGCCGAAGACGGTGATGTCGGTGGCGCCCCGCTCCGCGAGGAGCTCAAGCACCCGCCGGAACTGGGTCATGTGGGCGCCGGACAGGATGGACAGCCCGATCGCGTCGGCGTCCTCCTGGATCGCGGCAGCCACGATCTGCTCCGCCGTCTGGTGCAGGCCGGTGTAGATGACCTCCACCCCGGCGTCCCGCAAGGCCCTGGCCACCACCTTGGCCCCGCGGTCATGCCCGTCCAGGCCAGGCTTGGCGATGATGACCCGGATGGTGCCCATGTCCTGCCTCCTACGCGGGCCGGCGCGCCTAGGTGCCCGCCGGTGCCGCCACGGACACCATGGTACGGAGGGCCGCCGGCAAGACCGCGGCCCAGCGGCCCTGCACCCAGGGGCTCACAGTTTCTCGATCGGCGCGTAGCGCAGCACCAGATGCTTGACGCCGTACTCACCGCCGAAATCGATCTTCGCTTCCGGGTCATCGCCGGAGCCTTGCAGGGACAGCACGGTGCCGAGCCCGTACTTGTCGTGAGTGACCTTGTCGCCAGGGGCTAGGGTGGGTACCCGCCGGTTGCCGGGCGAGCGGACTCCTGGCCGCTGCGCGAGCCGCTGCGCGGCCGGTGCCACTGCCGCCGTCTGGTCGCGGCGCCACTCGATGAGGTGGGCCGGGATCTCAGCCAGGAAGCGTGACTGCTGGTGGTACTCCGGCCGGCCCCACCATGCCCGTGCCACCGCCCGGGTCAGGTACAGCCTGCGCTCGGCCCGGGTGATCCCCACGTAGGCCAGCCGGCGCTCTTCCTGGAGTTCCTTCGGATCGTTCACGCTGCGCTGGTGCGGGAAGACGTTCTCCTCCATGCCGGTGAGGAACACCACCGGGAACTCCAGGCCCTTGGCCGTGTGCAAGGTCATCAGCGTCACCACGCCCGCGTGGTCGTCGCCCTCGGGGATCTGGTCGGCATCGGCGACCAGGGAGACCTGCTCCAGGAAGTCCGCCAGGGAGCCGGGCGCCGCCCCGGGCGACTCCGGGTCACCCCCATCCCCCTGGCCGCGCAGTGCGTCGAATTCGCGCGCCACCGCGACCATCTCGTTCAGGTTCTCGATCCGGCTGGCGTCCTGCAGATCGGTGGAGGCCTGCAGTTCGGCGAGGTAGCCGGAACGCTCCAGCACAGCCTCGGCCAGTTCGGCCACCGGCAGGCCGGCGGCGTCCGCGCGCAGGCCGGCGAGCAGGTCGTTGAACGCCTCGATCGCGCGCCCGGCCCGGGGGGACAGCCCGGGTACCTCATCCGGCCTGGCCAGGGCCGCGGCGAACGATACCCGCTCCCGCTGGGCCAGGGCGGCGACACACTCTTCGGTCCGGTCACCGATTCCGCGCTTTGGCACGTTCAGCACCCGGCGCAGCGACACCTCGTCCTCGGCATTGGCGATCAGCCGCAGGTAGGCGAGCAGGTCGCGGACCTCACGCCGCTCGTAGAACCGGACTCCCCCGACCACCTTGTAGGGCAGGCCGGCCCGGATGAAGACTTCCTCGAAGGCACGCGACTGAGCATTGGTGCGGTAGAAGACGGCGACCTGCCCGGGGGGCGCCTCCCCCTCGTCGGTGAGCCGGTCCACCTCCTCGGCCACGAAGGCCGCNNCCAGGATGTTCTGCGTGGACCGGTAGTTCTGCTCCAGCAGGATCACGGTGGCGCCGGGGAAGTCGCGTTCGAACTCCTCGATGTTGCGGATCGTCGCGCCGCGGAACGCGTAGATGGACTGATCCGCGTCACCCACCACGCACAACTCGGCCGGGGGCAGAGCGTCACTCACCCCGCCGGGCCCATCCGCGCCGCCGGGCACCTCACCGCCGCCGTGCCCGACCAGTTCCCTGACCAGCACGTACTGGGCGTGGTTGGTGTCCTGGTACTCGTCCACCAGGACGTGCCGGAACCGGCGCCGGTAGGCCTGTGCCACCTCGGGAAACGCCTGGAGCAGGAAGACCGTGGTCATGATCAGGTCGTCGAAGTCCATCGCACCGGCCGCCACCAGCCGGCGCTGGTACTCGCCGTATGCCTCGGCGAGTGCCTTCTCCCGGTAGCCGTCCGCGCGGGCGGCGAACGTCTCGTGATCGACAAGCTCGTTCTTGAGGTTCGAGACCTGGGCTGCCATCGCCTTTGGCGGGTGGTGCTTGGCGTCGAGGTCGAGCTCGCGGCAGACCAGGGCCATGAGCCGCTGCGAATCGGCCTGGTCGTAGATCGAGAACGAGGACGGGTAGCCGAACCGCCGCGCCTCCCGGCGCAGGATGCGCACGCACGCGGAGTGGAAGGTCATCACCCACATGGCACGCGACCGCGCGCCGGTGAGCGAGGCGGCGCGGGCCGCCATCTCGCCGGCGGCCTTGTTGGTGAAGGTGATCGCCAGGATCTCGCCGGGGCTGACCTCCCGCTCCGCGAGCAGGTAGGCGATCCGGCGGGTCAGCACCCGGGTCTTGCCGGAGCCGGCGCCCGCCACGATCAGCAGCGGCCCGCCCTCGTGCACGACTGCGGCCCGCTGCTGCGGGTTCAGGTCATCCAGAAGGGCGTGGGTGATGGTGGCGGTCACCCGCCCAAGCGTAGGCGGTGGCACCGACGCCGGGCACGCATCGCGAAGCCCTTCCCGCACCGGCACACATCCGAGCACCTTGATCTCGCGGTTCTAACGAAATCTTGGCTCATACGCAACGGTTTCCGTCGTTAAGAGCATGAATCATGACCGGTCCAGTTGTTAACGCAGGGGTCACGGCTAGGATCGCCGGTATGCGCATCCTTGTTGTCGGGGCGGGCGGTGTGGGCACCGCGATCGCCCGGATCGCCGCCCGCCGCTCCTTCGCCGACCTGGTCATCGCCGACTACGACGCAGCGCGCGCGCAGCACGCGGCCGGGGAGAAGTTCACCGCCGTCCAACTGGACGCCCGCGATGAGCAGGCCGTCACCGAGCTGCTCACCTCCCAGGGCTGCGATGTGCTGCTCAACGCGACGGATCCGCGCTTCGTCATGCCCTTGTTCCGGGCCGCGCTGGCAGCGGGCACGCACTACCTGGACATGGCGATGTCGCTGTCCCGGCCACACCCGCAGGACCCGCACCACCAGACCGGGGTGAAACTCGGCGACGAGCAGTTCGCCATGGCTGGCGAGTGGGAGCAGCGGGGCAGGCTGGCGCTGGCCGGGATGGGGGTGGAGCCGGGGCTGTCGGACGTGTTCGCCCGTCACGCCGCGGACACCCTGTTCCGCGAGATCACCGAGATCGGTGTGCGCGACGGCGCGAACCTGGTGGTGCAGGGCTACGACTTCGCCCCCACCTTCTCCATCTGGACCACCATCGAGGAGTGCCTGAACCCACCGGTGATCTGGGAGAAGGCCACCGGCTGGCACACCACGGCGCCGTTCTCCGAGCCCGAGGTCTTCACCTTCCCGGCCGGCATCGGCCCGGTCGAGTGTGTCAACGTCGAGCATGAGGAAGTGCTGCTCGTGCCCCGCTGGATCGACGCCGGGCGGGTGACGTTCAAGTACGGGCTCGGGTCCGAGTTCATCGGTGTCCTGCAAACCCTGCACAAGCTCGGCCTTGACCGCACGGAGCCGGTGCGGGCCGGCGGTGACTCCGTCTCGCCGCGTGACGTGGTGGCCGCGTGCCTGCCCGATCCGGCCACCCTCGGCGGCAAGATGACCGGCGTCACCTGCGCGGGCACGTGGGTTACCGGCACCGGCACCGACGGCGGGCCGCGCGAGGTCTACCTGTACCACGTCGTGGACAACGCCTGGTCCATGGCCGAGTACGGGTCGCAGGCCGTGGTCTGGCAGACGGCCGTGAACCCGGTGGTCGCGCTCGAACTGATCGAGACCGGCGCCTGGTCGGGCACGGGTGTGCTCGGCCCGGAGGCGCTGCCCGCCGGACCCTTCCTTGACCTCCTCACCGACTACGGCTCACCGTGGGCGATGGAGGAACGCACACCGGCCAGCCGGTAGAACTTCCAGACAATCCCGAACGGAGGCATCGTGGTGCAGGATCTGCGCAACTTCATCGGTGGCCAGTGGACGGACACCTCCTATGACCGGCGGTCTGAACTGGTCAACCCGAGCACCGGCGAGGTGTTCGCCACGGCGCCGGTGTCCGGCGAGACCGAGGTGGACGCCGCCGTGTCGTCGGCCGCCGCCGCGTTCGGGGGATGGCGTGAGGCCACCCCGGCCGAACGCAGTCTCGCCCTGCTCAAGATCGCGGATGCGATCGAGGCCCGCGCCGACGAATTCGTTAAGGCGGAATCTGAGAACACCGGCAAACCGCTCGGACTCACCATGTCCGAGGAGATCCCGCCGATGGTGGATCAGATCAGGTTCTTCGCCGCTGCCGCCCGGATGCTGGAGGGGCGTTCGGCGGGCGAGTACATGGCCGGGCACACCTCGATGATCCGGCGGGAGCCGATCGGGGTGTGCGCGGCGGTGACACCCTGGAACTACCCGATGATGATGGGGGTCTGGAAGTGGGCCCCCGCCCTCGCGGCCGGCAACACCATGGTGCTCAAGCCGTCGGACACCACACCGGTCACCTCGCTGCTCATGGCTGAGCTGATGAGCGAGTTCCTGCCGCCGGGGGTGTTCAACGTGGTCTGCGGCGACCGGGACACCGGCCGCGCGCTGGTCGCCCACCCGGTCCCGCAGATGGTCTCGATCACCGGCAGCGTCCGGGCGGGCAAGGAGGTCGCGGTGGCGGCCGCGGCCGACCTCAAGCGGGTCCACCTGGAACTGGGCGGTAAGGCGCCGGTCGTGGTGTTCGACGACGCGGACGTGGCCGCGGCGGCCGGGGCGATCGCGGACGCCGGGTACTTCAACGCCGGCCAGGACTGCACCGCCGCCACCCGGGTGCTGGCGGGCCCGGGCATCCACGGTGACCTGGCGGAGGCCCTCGCCGAGCAGGCGCGCGGCCGCACCGTGGCCGGCCCGGACAACGAGGACGCCGACTTCGGGCCGCTGAACAACCCGGCCCAGCTGGCGCGGGTGTCCGGGTTCATCGAGCGGCTGCCCGCCCACGCCGAGGTGCTGACCGGCGGGAACAAGGTGGCCGGGCGCGGCTTCTTCTTCGAGGCCAGTGTGGTGGACGGCCTGCGCCAGGACGACGAGATCATCCAGAACGAGGTGTTCGGCCCGGTCATCACCGTCCAGCGGTTCTCCGATGAGGACGAGGCGCTCGCGTGGGCGAACGGGACCCAGTACGGGCTGGCTTCGTCGGTGTGGACCAAAGACCACGGCCGGGCGATGCGGATGGCCCGGCGCCTGGACTTCGGCTGTGTGTGGATCAACACTCACATCCCGCTGGTGGCCGAGATGCCGCACGGCGGCTTCAAGCACTCCGGCTACGGCAAGGACCTGTCCATGTACGGGTTCGAGGACTACACCCGCATCAAGCACGTGATGTCGTCACTGGACTGAGCCGGTCCCGGGCTCCGGGCTCGCGCGGCGGCGCGGGCCCGGAGTCCCACCGCCCGCGCCGCCCCAGTCCCACCGGTCCCGTTCGTGCGGCTGGTCCTTGACATTTCACGTCTCCGGCCCACTCCAGCGTCCAGTTTGTCCCGGTATGTGAGTGCCGGAGCCGTGAAATGTCGGGCCGATCAGACTGGCGATGCTCAGTACCCCGGCCAGTAGCCGGGGACGGAGACTGATCGCGTACCGGGCCGCCCGCCGCACCTGGATCGCCCAGAGATTCCAGGGCGGCCTGGAGCGCGGTCCAGCCATGGTCGCGGAACGCGGCGAGCACGTCGCTGGCCACCGGCTCGGGCGGGCTGCCAGCGGTGACCACCCACAGATGCAGGCTCCGGCTGGTGATCAGGCTCAGCAGGGGGCACTCCAGTGCTGTCCGGCTTCCACCTCGCGGTAGGCGGCAGGCGCATCCAGAAATCCACCTGACGCTTTGTGCTGTACCGGGACTTCTGCGCCCCGAAGGGGGCCACACGATCACCTGTGACGTACCGGAACCCCTGGGAACCGGATCTCGTGAACCCGAACTCCCGCAAGCGCGGAGCTATGTGGTCGCGTATCAGCCGCTTGAACGCGTCCTGCGCGGTCGGCGCGCCGGGTGGCAGCTTCGCCCGCCGCGGGTCTGGCGGGCGCTCCGCTGCTGGCGGCATGGCCTCTTGCCGACCAGGCCCGGCTGTTCCCTCCCCGGGCAGTTCCGGCGAGGACGCGGCCGCCTGTGGGCCGCCCGGGGTGGAATCCTGGCCGGTGGCGTACCCGGAGCCGGGGCCAGCACCCGGGACCGGGAACGGGATCAGGCGCTGGCCGCCCTGATCGGCCGGGCCGGGGAAGTGTCCCAAGATCGGCCATAGGATCGGGTCATGCCCGATGATTCCGAAATCCAGCGTGTGCTGGCCATCGTGGCCCACCCCGACGACGTGGACTTCAGCGCGGCGGGAACCATCGCGCTGTGGACCGATGCCGGGATCGAGGTCACCTACTGCATCGTGACCGACGGCGACGCGGGCGGGCGGGACGAGAGCATGCCCAGGCCGGAGATGGCGCAGGTGCGCCGGGCCGAGCAGGCCGCGGCGGCCAAGCACGTCGGGGTGCACGACCTGCGCTGGCTCGGGTACCCCGACGGCAGGGTGGAACCGAGCCTGGCGCTGCGCCGGGATCTTGCCCGGGTGATCAGGCAGGTGAAGCCCGACCGGGTGCTGTCCTCCTCCCCAGAACGGAACTATCAGCGGATCGGCGCCAGCCACCCCGACCACCGGGCGGTCGGCTCGGCCGCGCTGGACGCCGTCTACCCGGATGCCCGCAACCCGTTCGCCTTCCCGGAACTACTCGCCGGGGAAGGGCTCGCGCCCTGGACGGTGCGTGAAGTGTGGCTGGCAGCGAGTCCAGCCGCCGGCCACTTCGTCGATGTCACGAGCACCTTCCCACGCAAGGTCGCTGCGCTGCGGGCACATGAGAGCCAGACCGGGCACATGGAGGGCCTGGAAGACTTCCTGCGCGGCTGGCTCACCCGCGCCGCCACCCAGGGTGGCCTGCCCGAGGGCAGCCTCGCCGAGGCGTTCCAGGTGCTCGACACAGGCTGACCTGTTCTCCCGCGTTCCCCGTAAGCCCCAGCCGTCTGTTTGTGACATCGAGATCACATGAGATGTCAATCGCATCACGGTGGGTCTGGTGCGCCTGCCTTCACCGGCCTAGGTTGGCAGTCAGGCGCAACTGCCGTCTCGGGAGGAGGCCATGCATGGCCAGCATCACCGTCACAGTCGACGGGGTCACGTACTCAGATGATGTGGAACCCCGGCTGCTGCTCGTTCATTACCTCAGAGAGAGGCTCGGCAAGATCGGGACTCCTGTCGGCTGTGACACGTCCAACTGCGGCGCGTGCACAGTCCACATGAACGGCGTGTCCGTCAAGAGCTGCTCCGTCCTGGCGGTGCAGGCCGACGGCGCGCAGATCACCACCATCGAGGGGCTGGCGAACGGGGAATGGCACCCGCTCCAGAAGGCCTTCCACACCGAGCACGCCCTCCAGTGCGGCTACTGCACGCCCGGCATGATCATGGCCGCGGCCGACCTGCTCCGGGCCAACCCGAACCCGACCGACGAGCAGATCCGTGAGGGGCTGGAGGGGAACCTCTGCCGGTGCACGGGTTACGAGAACATCGTCCGCGCCGTCCGGCGCGCGGCCGAGGCGGGAGCGGCGTCATGACCACCGACACCCAGGCAGCGGCACCCGAACTCGGCAAGGCCCGCCTGCGCAAGGAGGACGCGCGGCTGGTCACCGGCCAGACCAACTGGACCGACAACATCGTCCTGCCCGGCATGCTGCACATGTGCTTCGTCCGCAGCCCGTTCGCGCATGCGCGGATCACCTCGGTGGACGTCAGCGCCGCCCGCGCCATGCCCGGCGTGATCGCCGCGTTCTCCGGCGCCGACTTCGCCGACGAGCAGGGCAGCCTGCCCTGCGCCTGGCCGGTCACCCCGGACATCGTCATCCCGGCTCACCCGCCGATGGCGGTCGACGAGGTCCGCTACGTCGGTGAGGCGGTCGCCGTGGTGATCGCCAGGGACCGGTACACCGCCGCCGACGCCATTGCCGCTGTCGACGTCGAGTACGAGCCGCTGCCGCCGGTGCTCGACATGCGCACCGCGCTGGACGAGAACTCACCCAAGGTGCACGAGGCGGGCAACAAGTGCTTCGTATGGCCGTTCGCGCAAGGGGACATCGACGCCGCCTTCGGCGATGCCCCGGTGGTGCTGGAGCGCACCTACCGGCAGCAGCGGCTGATCCCCACTGCGATGGAACCACGCGCGGTGGTAGCGAACTGGGTAGCCGACGAGGTCACCCTCTGGTCCGCCACCCAGATCCCGCATGTGCTCCGCTTCGCCCTGGCCGCCTTCTTCGCCATCCCGGAGCAGAACATCCGGGTCATCGCCCCCGACGTGGGCGGCGGCTTCGGCTCCAAGCTGCAGGTGACTGCGGAGGAAGTGCTCGCGGTGCTGGTTTCCCGCAAGGTCGGCAAGCCGGTCAAGTGGACCGAATCGCGCAGCGAGGGCAACCTCACTGTTCACCACGGCCGCGACCAGTGGCAGCGGATCAAGGTGGCGGCTGACCGGGACGGGCGGCTGCGCGGGCTGTCGGTGGATCTGCTGGCCGACATGGGCGCCTACCTGATGCTGGTGACGCCGGGGGTGCCGCTGCTCGGCGCGTTCATGTATCCCGCGATCTACAAGATGGACGCGTACTCGTTCGTCTGCACCGGGGTGTTCACCACCAAGATGCCAACCGATGCCTACCGGGGCGCCGGCCGCCCGGAGGCTACGTTCGCCATCGAGCGGATCATGGACGAACTCGCCGCCGAGCTCGGCATGGACCCGCTGGAGATCAGGGAACGGAACTGGATCAAGCACGAGGAGTTCCCGTACACCACGATCGC
>DPMS01000109.1 GCA_003541285.1 Actinomycetota bacterium | reverse complement strand
CAGCACCAGCGGCAGCCCGACCGTGAGGCCGGCGAAGGCGGGGTTGCGCAGCGTGCGCAGGATCTCGTAGCGCAAGTGGGTCACCTGGTCACCCCCATGGCACCCGGAGCGTCATCGGGCCCGGTCGTCTCGCCGGCCGCGGTCAGTTCCAGGAATGCTTCCTCCAGGCTCCCGCCAGCCACCTCGATGTCTCGCGCGGCCGGGAAGGCCGTCAGCAGGGCTGGCAGCGCGGTGTCGGCGTCCGTGCAGGTCAGGACCACCGCGTCGCCGTGCCGCTCGNNTCCTCCAGGTAGTGGGTGGCGAACAGGACCGTCTTGCCGTGCGCGGTCATCGTCCGCATCGCCTGCCAGAAGTCGCGCCTGCCCTCGACGTCTATGCCCGCGGTGGGCTCGTCCAGCAGGAGGAGGTCGGGGTCGCCGACGATGGCGGCGGCGAACCGCACCCGCTGCACCTGGCCGCCTGACAGCTTGGTCGTCCACCGCCCGGCGAACTCGTCCGCGCCGGTCAGCCGCAGCACGTCATCGACGCCCAGCGGGTGCGGGTAGTAGGACGCCATCAGCGTGACGATCTCCCGTACTCGGAGGTGGTCGAGCGGCGAACCGGTCTGCAGCATCGCGCCGAACCAGCCAGCCTGCCGTGCCGCCGCAGGCGGCACACCGAAGATCGACACGGTTCCCCTGTCCGGCCTGGTCAGGCCGAGCATCATCTCAACGGTCGTGGTCTTGCCCGCGCCGTTGGGACCCAGCAGGGCGACCGTCTCGCCCGGCGCGATCACCAGGTCGATGCCGCGGACGGCATGCACGGCGCCATACGACTTCGACAAGCACGAGAGCACGATGCCGGGGCCGACATCGGAAGCAGCGGTCATGAAGCCAGAGTCGCGCGCTCCGGCCAGCGGCGTGTAGTGCCGCAAATCACCGATTGCCCATGACAAATGTCAAATTCCGCAGGCTCTGTCGGCGCTGCGCCTGCCGCCGTGGCCGTCGCCGCCTGCCACCCAGCCGGGAAAGGTATCTGTCAGCAGGCAGCCGACAACTTCCTGAACACCTTCGCGCCCGGCGTGGGGTAACGTCCTCGGCCTGGCGCAGGTGATCCCGGCGCTGACCGGAGCATTGGTAGCCGCGCCGGTCCTGGCCAGTGGACTGGAAACCGGCACGTCTTCCGCATCCCGCAGCCAGGACGCGAAACGGACCCGGTTCGTGCAATGACCAATTTGGTGGGCCAGTGAGCACCCCCGTGGGGCCAGGTCCAATTGCTTAGTGGAGCCCATCCACCCTGCTGAAATCACCCCAGGGTGCAGTCGGCACCGACCTGACCGAGCACACCAGGGCGCCCACCCTGCCCAGCACCCACGTCCCTCACATGCCTCACACCACAACAACCGCTCTACCAGCGCCTTCACCATCCCACCCCGAGATAACCGAGGGGCCGATGCAGTTCGGCATCGGCGGCGCCGCCGGGAACACCTGGGGCGGCCCGCCCATCCACCCCGCCAGCATGCACACCGGCGGGTACGGCATCGACGGCGACCGCGACGGCCTCGTGGACGTCTACGATCCCGGCGACGCCATCCCCTCAGCCGCCAGCTACCTGCAGGCCAACGGCGCGACCAGCGACCTGCAAGGCGCGATCTTCGCCTACAACCACTCCACCTCGTACGTCACCGACGTGCTCGGCTGGGCCGCCCGCTACGCCCGCGGCGGCGCCCAGGCCGTCACCGCCGCTGCCAGCCCCGCCTGCGCCCCCGGCGCAAACGGGCCGCTGCCGCCGGGAGTGGCAGGAAAGGTGATCGCCTATGCGCGAGCCCAGATCGGCAAGCCGTACCAGTTCGGCGCGACGGGACCGGACGCCTTCGACTGCTCCGGGCTGACCATGATGGCCTACCGCGCGGCCGGGATCACCATCCCCCGCACCAGCCAGCAGCAATGGGCGTTCGGCAAGCAGATCCCGCCCGGCCAGGTCCGGCCCGGGGACCTGGTGTTCTTCGCCGGAGCCGACGACTCCGGCCGCTCCCGGCCACGTCGGCATCGTCGTCAACCCCGCCACCCACACCATGATCGACGCCTACGCCACCGGGTACGGCGTCGAGTACGACAGCTACGGGCTCCCGGCATCCAAGGGAGGATTGTCGCCCGTAGTCGGGTTCACCCGCCCGTGACCATCGTCGCGGGAAGGCGGCGCCTTGGCCGGGAGGCCGGGCCAGCTGCACGGGCTTGCTGGCGGTCTTCATCTGGCGTGTCGGGCATCCAAGGGCTTCGTTACCGGCCGCGCCCCGGAGTCTCGGTGATGCTCAGCACATGGCCGGGCAGGTCAATGATGACCGGCCCGGTCGCGGCCGTCAGCACCTCCAGGGCATCGCTGTACCGGGCTGGGTCGCTGCCGCCGATGCCCGCCCACTTGCCAAGGTTGCGCTGCAGCTCGGCGATGAGCGTCGCCTTCGCGTCCTCAAGCGCCATGGGGACCCAGGAGCTGGCTGCGCCCCATCCGCCTGGCGTCTTGCGCTCGGCCCAGCCGGCGATGTAGCGGCGCTGGAGGCTGTCACGGGGCCAGTGCCTGGCCTGCTCTTCGCCCGCGTCGCCGCAGGTGCCAGATGGCGGCAACGGTACGGCCGGGCGTGGCCACCGGGGACGTGTGCCGCGCCGGAAGCGTGCGGCGTTGCAGGTCACGGGAGGGCTCCTGTCTCGCGGGCGATCTCCTCGGACGACTCGCCGGCCCGCCGCCGCTCGATGATCTGGGTCACGTCGCCCGACTCCGGGCTGGTGCCGGACGCGGCCATGGCGGATGCGACCGCCTCGCGGATCGCTGCGCGCTCGGCGAGCACTGCCTCGGCGATCAGGCCGAGGTGCCTGGGCGCGCCTGCCGGGTACGGCTCGTAGCAGGGGTTGCCCGCGTTCTGCGACTCGGCTGCGTCGAAGACGTGGTTGGCGCGCTGCATGAACGCGAAGCGGGGCGTCCCGTCCTGGTGCGCGAGGTCGGCCAGCGGCACGGTGGCGACGCCGGCTGCCATCTTGCTGATGACCGGGTTGCCTTTGATCCGGTCGCGGGCGATCTGGTAGTCCAGGGACTCAAGGGCAGTCATGGACGCTCGGCTCCTTCTTCGGGGTGAATCGTTCGGGGTTCACCGGGCCTGGTCCGTGCCGGGCCGGCGGCGCGGGCAGGGGGTGGGTGCGGTCCTGCAGGGCCGGGGGCCTGGCGTGCCAGTCGTCCCAGGCCGCCTGCGCCGAGGGGTACGGGCCGCGCCGACCGTCGGCCCAGTGCAGGAACCACAGGCCCTCGTGTTCCTCGCCGACCGTCGGAAGCAGGTGCCCGACGTCGGCGCGGCTGATATCGTGGAGCCGGCCGGGGGTGCCGCACCACTGGCATTCATCGGGACTAGCGCGCAGGCACAGGCCGGCGTGGTCCAGGTCTTGCGGGCAGCCGTCTTCGCATCGGCGAGCAGGCCGGTGGCGGCCTGGAAGCAGCCGTCGCACAGGCGGATGCTTTCCGTCGCGCCGGGCGGGCCGGGGTACAGGTCGAAGAACCAACGCTGGTCCGGCCGGTGTGCCGTGTCGCCGGCTGCGCCGGCGATATACACGCCCGCGGCAGCGGTGCCGAAACGCGGATGGACGCGCAGCAGCCCATCGGCGGCGGCCGGGTCGAAGCCGCCGATCGTGACGGTGAGCACGCCATCGGCAGCCTGGACGGTCACCGGCACGCCGGCGACAGTTACGGTCTGCTTCTTTGTCACGGCACCGTTCCTTCCTGCGAGCGTCCGCCGGGCGCTGCCTCGCCTCTTGGGATGGGGCTGGGCGCCGGGAGCGGGTGGGTGCCGTGCTCGTCGGTGCGGACCTCGATCAGGCCGCCGCGGACCGGGCTCCAGCCGGCCTGTCCGACCGCGAGCGGGACTTCGCCGACGACCACGACATCCCCGACGGACAGTTCCCCAGAAGGTTCAGCGGTGTTGCAACGCCGACGCCATTGCCGCTCATTGATAGGCGTTTCTTGTGATGATGGTTGTCACTCTCCGGCTGGATCGGGGACGGTTCGTGATCACCGATGAAGGCTCGACTCCAACGCAGGTGTCAAGCCAGACGGGGTGCGGTCGGCTGTGGGTTGGGACGTGTTACCTCAATGCGGAGAGCTGGCTTGGATGCGAAATGCGGCCATACCTGGCTAATGGACGGGCGGCACGAGCCCGACCTTGTGAATGACGCCTTCGGCTATCCCTGCGGCGGCCGGAGCGGAGGACGCGAAAGGGCGGCGCCAGGTAGCGCGCCACCTGGCTCCAGGGCGATGTGCACGCTGCCGGATGCAGGCTGAGGGCAGGTCGGCCCTGTCCTTCGAAGGTCACCGCGACGTGAGTGCCATCGGCCGGTATCACGGCTATCGCTCTTGAGGCCATTCCGGTGAACTGCCCGGGGGCGCGAGTGCTGCGGGGCGGATCCTGCCAGCTGGTTCCCGGTGGTCGGGTTTAAGCGGGAAGACGACAAGGGCGGCCAGGAGGCCCTGCAACGCCGCGGCGATGATCTTCGCGAGCGCGACCAGGCCTACCAGAAGCGGCCAGAGCGCTCGGTCATCGATCTCCCTGGTGTACCCGAACTCCTGGATGAGCGGCATGCCGACGGCGAAGATGCCCGGGGAAGGATCACGAGGGCGAGCATCCCGGCCAGCAGAGTCGTGGCGGCCTGAGAGGCCCCGGCGCCGGTAGACAGGCCCTGGCCGAGCTTGGGCGCGACGTAGCCGAGCACGAACACGAACAGCAGCGGCTGGACGATGGTGCGGCCGAGGAAGTCGCCGGGGCTCTTGCGCAGCGCGGTGAGGTCCCGGGCCAGCAGGTCGGCGAACGCGACCAGGCCATCACCGGGCGCCAGACTCCGCGCGGGGGCGGCCGCGGCAGTCATCATTCGCGCAGCTCGGCTGCGAACATCAGCCCGAGCATGTCGCGCTGCTACTCGGCCAGCCAACAGCGGATAGGCTATTCATAAGCATCATGACGTGCCGTCGGGTTTGCCTTGGCGCTGATTCCGCCCAGTATCAAGAGCCAACGTGGATATGAGAAGCCCATAGGGATGGCATCGAACGGTGTTCATCACGGATCCTCTGCACAGCTTCGTGCAGAGCTGTCGCGAAATCGTATGACTGGGTGTTCGATGGTCCTTGCTGGCTGATCCGGTGGTAGAAGAATGCAGAAATTCTAACTGCAGCGTAGTCTTTGATTGGCCAGAGCGTGCCAACGACCTGTGGGTAGCCAGCGAGCTGGAATGCCGAGGCTAGGTGGATGGCCTCGTCGGCAATTCGGCGGCCGGTGCGTGCGGTCTCGCATGCGGAGAGAAATGCCAACTCGGCCCTGTCGGTCTGGAGGCGTGCTATGTCCAGCACCGTTAGGGTGCGCTGCTCGTGATTATGGACAACTAGCTGGCTGAGCGAGGGATCCTCCACGTTGCTTTCTGCGTGGCAAGCGAAGTGTACCCACGGGTATGTCGGCACCTCGGTAATGATGCGTTTGGCGGTTGCGTTTTCCGCACGCAGGGTCAGTGACCCAGGGACGCAAGTTTGAATAATATTTGCTTCTTTGTCGGCTGCCGGAAGATCTGGAAGATCTGATTGACCAGGGGTGGTAGGCATCGTGACAATCAGGGCTTTCCGCGCGCTTGTCGAGATGGCCCGTTCCCGCGCGTGCAGCAGAGCCCGGATGGTGGGCGTGTAGGACGAGACGACGCGGTCGATCACCGTCATGGGGATAGCCTGTGGCGTGCGGTCGCTAGGCCATGTGTGGTAGCCGGCGGCATGAAGGGGGAGGAATGTGAGCAGCCCTGTTGGCACCCACCAGACGCGAGGCCAAGGCTGGCCTGACGAAGGCGTGGCGCTGAGCCCAAGGCTGGCGAGCACTGGCTGGGCCAGTGCGTCCCAGAGCCACTGCAGGACCTCGTCAAGCGGGCGTTGCGCCTGAAGAAGCTCTGTTTCACCTCTCGCACGTCCCGCTTCACTGCTTGCTGTGAGGAGTTTAGTCACGTTGTCCCGGACTCGCTCGGGCGTTACCTCGGGCAGATTCACGATCCGTATTCCGTCAGTGCAGACGATCAGCGCGTCCGAGCGGTACGAACTGACGTTGCAGCAGATCACTGGTCCCTGGTTTGCGGCAGCGAGGAGCTGGTCTTCCTGGGGCGGGAGCAAGAATCTTTCGAAGCCCGGAAGATCACGTATCTTCTCGATGAGTTTCTTTCGTTCACGGGACAGCCGGTGACGGTCACGCACTTCTTGGTGTCCGGTTGCGGCAGTGTCTGAGTCAGGCGACTCGGGGAGGTCGCCTAGATCCGGGGCTACTGGAGTGTCCAGTTGCCAGTTAAGACGCAAAAACTCGTCCGCGATGCCCGGATGATGCTGACGTAGTTCGGTGAGGTCGCTGCGCCCTTCGAGAGCCTGGGAAAAGAGCACTCCACGGCCTTGCTCAAGCATGCTAACAGCAAGCTCCGGGCGGCCCAGGTTCAGGGCGCTCGCGGCCCCGTCCGCGGCGAGATCTGTTTCGTCGCCTAGGTGGTGTTCCTGATCCCTGCGGTCAAGTTCCATCCCAGCGCGCAATGGCAGCAGGCTCGTGGCAGTGGTGAATGCTTCGACCGCCTGTTCCCAGTTCTTCAACGTGGCGGCGGCAAGACCCCAGTTGCTGGCCGCACCAACTCGGGTGACAATGGGCGCAGTATCGCTTTGTGCTGCCTCGCGAGACGCATTGAGCATGTCGGCCACATGACGACGAGCTTTTGTGCGGCGGTACTGGTCCCAGAGCATCGTTCCGAGGAGACCCATATCCACCGCGCGGTGTGGGTCGTCGGCGGGCCTGGCCTCTAGGGCTTGGCGGCAGGTCCGCAGGGCCTCAGAAAAATCATGGCGCGACCCGGTGCGGCGATACCGCCGCCATAGGACAACAGTTACGTTGTGGAAACTTCCGCCGCGTTGCGGGTCGTCGCACGGCGTGTGCGCAAGCGCGTCCCGCTGTACCTCAAGTGCCTCGTCCAGGGCGGTCACATCGCGGGTCTGGTCGTAGAGGGTCGACAGGGCGCTGCCGAGCTTTTCCTGGATGCCGGGACGTTTACGGTGCCCCTCCGGCAATGCCTGATCAGCTTCGCGGAGCACGGCGATCGCTTCTTCAAGGTCGTTCAGCAGGCCCAGGCGGCGTGAGAGAGCATGAAGAGCGCTGCCAAGTGAAGCTAGCCGTCCCGGGCGTTCCGTATGATCGGCGGGCGTGAGTGCGACCGCTTCCCGGCTGGCCTGAACAGCATCTTCCAGGCTGGCAGTGTCGCCTGTGCTGCGGAACCGGGCCATGAACACCCAAGCCAGGCTGGAATGCAGCGACGGGATCATGTCGTGCCCCGCTGGCGTGAGCCTGAGGGCGTCGCGCAAAACCTGGATAGCCTTGTCTAGACAGGATTGGTCTCCGGTACGGATGAACTGATCCGCCAAGGCAATACCGAGGTTCTCCAGACGGATCGGGTGGTCAGGATGGGCCGCCGGGGTGGCGTCCAGAGCCTGGCGATCCACCGAGATAGCCTCCTCCAATACCGCCAGTTCGCCGGTTCGGCGGAACTGATTCAGCAGGGCTTGACCTAGCATGCCAAGGTGAAGTGCACGCGCTGGCAGGCCGACGGGGTCGCTGGCGACAATCTCGCGGGCGAGGGCAATTGCCTCATCCAGGTCCGCGGGATTGCGCGTGCGCGCGAACCGGGTGTTCAACGCGACGATGAGATTGGCTCCGCGGGCTTGGCGCCCTACTTTGATCGCATCCTCAAGGTCGTCCAGTTTCCCGGTACGTACGTAGCGCGCCCAGAGCGCACCGGTGAGGTTGTTGAGCACGTTGCGGCGCGGGAAGCTTGCGTTCGTGGCAGTCGCCGCAGCAGCACGGTGGACCGCAATTGCCTCATCCAGCAGCTGAAGGTCGCTGGTGCGGTCGAACATCGTCTTGAGCGCCACGCCAAGTGTGGTCAAGACCCCCGGAGTGCTGGGATCATCCGCGGAGATCACCTTCCGCGCCGATCTTAGGGCGGTGACTGCATCGCGCAGGCTTCGGAAGTCACCAGTGACCTCGTAGCGCATCCGCAACATGACGCCTAGGTTCGCTTGGTAGATGCCGTTCTCGGCTGCGATGGCCACGACATCGCGGGCGGCGGCTATTGCCCGGTCCAGGTCGGCGAGGCTCCCGCTCTGCTTGAACCTCGTCAGCAGGGAGCTAGCCAGATCGGTCAGGATCTTTGGCCGGTCAGGATGGTCCTCCGCCATGCTGGTAACGGCTTCATCCCCGAGGCCGATCGCCCTGTCAAGGTCTCTGCGGTTGCCGCCACACTGGGACCGTGTCCGCAACGCGACGGCAAGGCTCGACAAGTGGCGCCCGCGATCCGGATCACCGGCCGAGATCGCTACCGCTTCTTCCACGGCAGCAAGAGCGGCCTGGAGATCAACTGGGCGCCCGCGCCGGTCAAATCGCGTCCTGAGCGCGTTTCCCAGGACAGTCAGCCGGCTGGCGCGTTGCGGATGTCCCTGCGGCGTAGCATCAACTGCCTTCCGGAGAGCAGCGATCGCCTGGTCGAGGTCCTCGGCGTTCCCCGTTTGGCCGAACCGTGTCTCAAAGCGGCGGCCGAGTTCAAAAAGCTCGGCCGCTGGGTCAGGAGCGCCGGAGCCAGCCGACTGAGCGGAGGCAGCACCATCAGGAGGTTCGATCCGCAGGCGCCGACCTCCCGGCACGAAATCCCGGTGAGGCTGGCGAGACCTGGGTATCCGCTTACTGAACCAGCTCACAAGGTCGCCTGCGATCGCTAGGCGGGAGCGCCGGTGGTGGGACCGTCAGCAGTACCCGGAGCCTCCGCTGGCGGCTCGGCAGGCCGGGGTCCTGTATCTGCTTTGCGGGGCTGCCTCGGGCCAGGGGATGCTTGGTGACGCGCGAGGAGACCGGGTGCACCCGGGCCTCTTGGCTCAGAATTCAGAAGCGTGATATCAGCGAACGCCTCCACCAGGTCAGGTGGCAATGTAGCTTGCGACTGCGGCGACGGCTCGGGGTTGTGGTCTTGCTGCTCCGCCATGTCCATCATTGTGCACGACGATCGAGATCACCATGAGGATCACGCCAGCCAGCAACGTGACCACGCTAAACCACCACAGCCCCGCCTTGCGCCGGAGTGTACTGGCGTTCCCCTCAAATGCCTTGACCCGCACGGCAGCTAGGGCAGCGAGCGCCCGAGATCTGGGCAGGACTACGTAGCCATTGAACAAGCCACGCGGATCCGGGACGTCTCCGTAAGACCGGACAGCATAGGCCGAGACCCCGAGAACCGCAGCAACCGCATACGCTGCGTAGGCAAGCCCGGCGAGAATTGGCTCAGGGTGCTGCGTGGCGAGGAACGACACGGCAGCGATCACATACCCAACGAGGACCACGGCCTTTGTATCGATCTTGTCGCTAGAGCCGGCCTGGCGCGCCAGGCGAGCAGTCAGTTCACTGTTGATCAGCTCCAGCGTCTCTGCGTTCAGAGTGACTTCCTCACCGCCCACACCGGCGAGCCTAAACGTCCCGCACCCGCTGGGGGCAGACTGACTCGTGACTATTCGCGGGTCTCGCTGTCCGCGAGCGCAGAAGATCTGTGCCGACACGGGCTGGAATTGCCTGCCGTGCTGGACGACATCGGCGCCTCGATCGTGGCGTGTGCCATCGACACGCGCGACGGAAAGATCACCTTCCGCGCCAGCCTCTGGTCGGCCATGCTACTGGTCCCTAATCGCCGGAGTTGTTTTCGCGGCGGCCGGCTACTACGACGCTGCCGGACGCACACGGCACGTTCTGGAGGCGATGGCCGCCGATCCGGTCCTGGCGTCGCTGACCAGCGATCTTGGCCGGATCCTCGACCGGAGCGCGACCCCGACCCGGGCATGCGGCTGGCCGGGGGCTCGGTGGGACGGCCGTGATCAACCCGTGCTTCGACACCTCAGCCCAGGGTGACGGGCACGAGGGCTGGGGCGGGCAGCCACGGCTCGTTCCGGCACATAATGAGGAATCTGGACGGTGGTGACTACCAGCCCAGCTGCTCACACGACTGTCCGTACTCGGCGATCCGCGGGCCCTGCCCTGTCCGTAACATCCCCGGCGCGGTCACCCGCCGTGGTGATGGGCACCCAGACGCAGGGGCGCGGCAGCGACTCCCACCACGCACATGCTCACGATTCTGTGGCTGGCGCGCGGGAGGGACCGCCATGGCCGTGCTCACGATAGGTGCCGCAAGATGCTCATGCCGAGCGTAACAATCCGTTTCACACGACGGGGCTCAGCGGCGTCGGAGCTGGACGTCGGCGGCTGGCTTCACGGCGCAGACTGTCGTTTTCGAGGGTTAGCCTCAATGATTCAGGNNGGCGCGCTGGGTGAGCCGCTGGCGGATCGGCTCAGGGGCCAGCGGGCTGGCAGCCTCGGCGCGCAGCCGGGTGGTTTCGGCGGTCAGCGCGGTGATGTGCTCGCCGGTGCGGGCGATGTTGGCGCAGGCCGGGTTGCACCGGTCCAGGTCTGGGTGACCGGCGGTCTTCCCGGCTGCCCGGCCGGGGTGGCACAGGGCTTTGGCGGGGTCGTAGTTGCAGGCCAGGAAGGCCCGCGGGTTGTCGTGGACTTGCAGGCTCGGGTCGGTGAGCAGGGCGCGGGCCTGCTTCGGTGACAGGTACATGCCCTCGTACCGGGTGG
>DPMS01000240.1:410-2791 GCA_003541285.1 Actinomycetota bacterium | reverse complement strand
GGCGGCTGCTGCTCACCGCGGCGCTCAGGTTCCGCGACGGCGGGCCCGGGCTGCCAGCCCAGGCCCGGGTGCTCGAACTGGCCGAAGCGATGGCAGACGCCTGCCGCAGCGAACGTGTCCCCGCGCTGGTCGGCTCACTCGATGACGTCAGGGCCGGGGCGCTGCTGTCGCTGGACCCCCAGGCGGAGCCTGGCCAGGTGCTGACCGCCGTGTGCACCGGGGCCCGGCAGCGGCTCGCCCAGCGNNCCGCTGCTCGGCTACGACGCCGCCCATGGCAGCGACCTGACCGGGGTGCTCGCGGCCTACCTGGCCGCAGGCGGCAACAAGGCGGACACGGCGGCGCGTACCCACCTGGCCCGGCCCACCCTGTATGAGCGGCTGCGCCACATCGAGCGGATCCTCGGTGCCAGCCTCGACTCGGCGGAGTCGCGCACCTCCCTGCACGTCGCCCTGCTGGCCGCGCACGCGGCGCGAGCCCGCTAGCGCGGGCAGGCCGGGCAGGAGAGCCGGGCCCGGCGGCTCAGAAGGGCGGTACTCAGCCAGCCGGCCGAAGCGTGGCGGGCAGCAGGCCGGCCGGGAAGTCCTGGTAGGCGACCGGGACAAGCCAGCGCCGGATGGCGGCGGCCCCGACGGAGGTGTAGGCGGGAGCGGTACTGNNACCCCGGCCAGGTTCCCGCCGAGCCGGGCCAGCACCGGCAGCAGGTCAGTGACCGATGAATAGGTGATGACCAGGCCGGCCGGCCCGAACCGCTCCTGCGCGAGACCGGGCAGCCCGGCAGCGAACCCGGCCAGATCGGCCTGGAACACCCGTGGTGTGGCCGCCCACGGTCCCTCCCCCGGCTGGCCCCGCGCCAGCAGCCCCAGATCCTCGCGGCCTTCCAGGTCAGTGACCGCATCCTGGTAGGAGTCGTGGATCCGGGCCGACAGCATGGGCCCGCCGGCGCTGGCCCGCACCGCCCCGGCGATCGCTGCCAGCAGCTTCTCATCACCGGCCGGGACGAACAGCAGCCCCGGATTGGTGCAGAACTGGCCGACGCCCAGGGTGAGGGATCCCGCATACCCGCTGGCGATGTCACCGGGACGGGCGGCGGCCGCACCAGGCAGGATGACCACCGGGTTGACCGACCCGAGTTCGCCGAAGAAGGGAATCGGCACCGGGCGCTCCGCGCAGATCCTGGCCAAAGCCAGCCCGCCACGCGCGGACCCGGTGAACCCGGCGGCGGCGACCGCCGGGTGCCGCAGCAGCATGACTCCGGCGTCCACGCCGAACACGACCGCGAAGGTGCCCACCGGCGCACCGGCGCCGGCCAGTGCGCTGGCGACGATCCCCGCGGTCAGCACTGATGTCCGCGGGTGTCCCTCGTGCGCCTTGACGACGACGGGGCAGCCAGCCGCCAGAGCCGAGGCGGTGTCGTTGCCCGCCACCGAGAACGCGAACGGGAAGTTCGAGGCGGCGAACACAGCGACCGGGCCGATGGGCCGGTTCACCCGCCGCAGGCCGGGGACCCCCTCCCCGCCCGGGCTGATCACGACATCGGCGTACCCACCGTCGGCCAGGACGGCGGCGAAATGGCGCAGTTGCCCGGTGGCCCTGGCGACTTCACCGGTCAGCCGGGCCGTGCCCAGCGCGGTCTCGGTGTCCGCGGCCGCCACCAGTTCCGGTGTGGCGGCGTCCAGCGCGGAGGCGACCGCCTCCAGCGCCACCGCACGGCCCCGCGGGCCAGCCTGCTCCCACGGCTGGCAGGCCGCTGCCGCCGCCTCAGCGATCGCGCTGACCTCGCTGCTTGAGGTCTCCGCGACCGGGTCCCCCGCCGGTTTCCCGGTACGCGGGTCATATCCCTGGATCATCTGCCCATCCTCGCCGGCCGTTCTCAGGTCAGGTGACCGACATCATAGGCCGGCAGGCAGAACTCGCCACCAAGGTGGGCGAACACCGCGTCAGCGGGGTCGGGCTCACCGAACTGGGCGATCACCTCGGCGCCGTACGCCTCGGCATCGTCGCGCGGCTCGTACCCGAGCGCCCTGGCCTCTGCCAGGCTGACCCATCCCCCCCGGGTGTTGGCGGACACCCCGTAGGCCACCCGGAATCCCGGCTCCGGCACGGTCAGGCAGGCCTCGAACAGCCGCCCGGCATCGTCGGGTGACAGCCAGGTGGACAGTGCCCGCACGCTCCCGGGCCGTTCGATGCAGGACAGGATCCGCAGGCAGATCGTGTCCATGCGGTAGCGGTAGTGGTAGAGCGCGGCCAGCGCCTCGCCGGTCACCTTCGCCACGCCGTAGAAGGTGTCCGGTGCGGGGAAGGCGTAATCGGGCGCCGGGAACTGCGAGCGTGGCGTGAACCCGACCGCGTGGTTGGAGGAGGCGTACACGACCCGGGGCAC
>DPMS01000240.1:0-310 GCA_003541285.1 Actinomycetota bacterium | reverse complement strand
GCCGGTCGAGCGTGCGCAGCCACAGATCCCGGCGGCCGCCGTTCCGGTCGGCCCGCGCCAGCGACGCCCGGGTGAGCTGGATGACGGCGGAGCGGGCCGGCTCCGGCGGGAACGGGACCGGCTTGCTGCGCATCATCGCCAGCGAGGTCCGTTCGGTCTCCTCCCCGCTCAGCAGGTCGAGCATGGTGTTCGCGCCGAACCTGGTCGCGCCCACCCCGAGCCCGGTATACCCGGCGGCATAGGCGAGCCGGCCACTGTGCGCGGTGCCGGTGAAGACGCTGAACCGGCTGCAGGTGTCGATCACCCCGCC
>DPMS01000511.1 GCA_003541285.1 Actinomycetota bacterium | reverse complement strand
GATGAACTGGGCGGCCCACATCTGGTGCTGGCCGACTCCGGCCACGTACACCGCATCGGGGCCGACCAGCTTGCCGATCCGCTCGATCACGTACTGCGGGGCCAGGGAGCCGTCATCGGGCTGCGAGTAACCCAGCGGGTAGGTGTTGCGCCAGGCTTCCAGCTGTGACCACCAGGCCGACAGATCGGCCCGGTTGCCTGCCTCGTGCTCGGCCTGGACCGCGGTCAGCAGTTCGGTGATCACCTCGCGGCAGTCGCCGACGATGGGGACATCCGCCCGCCGGTTCTTGGAGATCTCGGCCGGGTCGATGTCGGCGTGCACGACTGCCGCGCCGGGCGCGAAACTGTCCAGCCTGCCCGTCACCCGGTCGTCGAACCTGGCACCGAGGGCGACCAGCAGGTCCGCCTTCTGCAGGGCGCCGACCGCGGCCACGGTGCCGTGCATGCCCGGCATGCCCAGGTTCTGGCGATGACTGCTGGGAAAGCCACCGCGTGCCATCAGCGTGGTGACCACGGGCATGCCGGTGAGCTCAGCCAGTGCGAGGAGTTCCTCGCTGGCCCCGGCCTTGATCACCCCGCCGCCGACGTACAGCACCGGCCGCTGGGCCGCCGCCATCATCCTGGCCGCCTCCCGCACCTGCCGCGAGTGCGGCCTGGTCACCGGGTGATAACCGGGCAGGTCGAACGGAACCGGCCAGCGGAAGGTGGTCTTGGCCTGCAGGGCGTCCTTGGCGATATCGACCAGGACCGGGCCCGGGCGGCCGGTGGAGGCCACATGGAACGCCTCGGCGACCGTCCTGGCGATGTCGTCAGCGTTGGTGACCAGGAAGTTGTGCTTGGTGATCGGGAGCGTGATACCGGCGATGTCCGCTTCCTGGAACCCGTCGGTGCCGATCAGCCCGGACGGCACCTGGCCGGTGATGGCGACAACCGGCACCGAGTCCATGTAGGCGTCGGCGAGCGGGGTCACCAGGTTCGTCGCCCCCGGGCCCGAAGTCGCCATGCACACACCGGGGCGCCCGGTGACCTGCGCATAGCCGGTCGCGGCGTGGCCAGCGCCCTGCTCGTGCCGGACGAGGATGTGACGCAGGTGTGAGTCGAACAGCGGATCATAGGCAGGCAGGATCGCCCCGCCGGGGATGCCGAAGACGACGTCCACCCCCAGCTTCTCCAGCGCGGTCACCAGTGCCTGGGCGCCGGTCATCTGCATTGGCTCAGCGGGCCGCTGCTCGGCTGACGGTGCGGCTGGCCGGTCGGGGCGCTGCCCGGCCGGCGCTTCCCGTGCCGCAGCCCGCGCGGCGAGGTCACGTGGCGATGGCCCATGACCCTGGCGCATCGACCCCGCGAGCCCGGCCCGGGACCCGACTGCCGTGGTGGTCTGGTCAGTCATCGGATCGCTTCCTCATCTACAGTCCGTAACGAAGGCTGGCAACAAAAAACCCCCCGTGCCCTAGGGCAGTCGAGGGGGGCGCGCGGGTGGCTGGTCAGCGACCCACGCGCCTGGCAAGTACGAGAATGCGGCCGGAAGGCATGTGGTCCACTGTGGCCTACGGTGAGCTGTCCGTCAACTTGAGGGCATCCTCGTATCAGTATATGAGACATCACAGTCCATCGTTCAGCGGGCGGCGGCCCGTGGCTGGCCGGAAACCGCAGCCGGGCCAGCGGCAGCAGCGCCCGGGCCGGCCGGGGCAGCGCCCGGCCCGTTCACGGAACCCGGCTCATCGGGGGTTGCGAAGATCTCAACCCGCCCTCCACCCTGCTCCTTCACGCGGGCCATCGCCACGTCGGCGTTGCGCCACATGTGCCCGGCCGCGTCCGGGTGCGAGAGAGCGACGGCCACGCTCGCGGTCAAGCTCACATCCCGGTCGCCGGCCCGGTAGGGGGGCGAGGCCACGCCCCGCGCCAGCCGTTCGGCGATGTCGACGATCTCCTCGGGACTGACCGAGCCCTCGACCAGCACCGCGAACTCATCGCCGCCCCAGCGTGCCACGGTGTCCTGCGGTGGCACCGCGGCGCGCAGCCGGCGGGCGACCTGCGCCAGCAGGAGATCGCCAGCGCTGTGGCCGACCGCGGCGTTCACCGCGGTGAAGCCATCGAGGTCCACGAAGATGACCCCGGCGACGGCGGGAGGTCCCGCCGCGTCGGGCCCGGCATCCAGTGGGCCACCCGCCCGGGCCGCATCACGAGCCCGCTGCTCCAGGTACGCACGGTTCGGCAGCCCAGTCAGGCCGTCGTGGAAGGTCAGGTGGGTGACCTGGCGGCGCAACGTCACCTGGGCGCTGACGTCCCGGGCAGTGACGAGCAGTTGCGGGGGGCCACCCGGTTCCCGGTAGCGCGAGACGGTGGACTCGACATGCCGCCAGGTGCCGTCCGCCGCCCTGACCCGGCACGGGTACCGGCCGACCCGCTCGGCGGCGTCGGTTACCGCCTTCCGGACCGCCCGGGTACCACCGGACCGGTCCTCAGGGTGCAGCAGGTCGGCCAGCGGCGTTCCCTGCAAGCTGGCCGGCGTGTACCCGTAGCCAGCCACCGCGCGACTGGCGTACCTGATCACGCCACCGAGGTCGCACAGCAGCACCACATCGCTCGTCCGGTCCGCCAGGTCGCGGAACTGCCGGCCCGACTCGCGCCAGACCCAGGCCGCGGAGTTGTCCCGCCTGACCAGGCCCACGGCGCGCAGCGCCAGCGCCAGGACGGTGGTTCCCGCGACGGCCGCCACCACCGGCCGGTCCGCGCTCGCGCCCGCCAGCGCCCACCCGACGGCGACAACGGCCGCCACCCCGGCCGCAGCGGCGGCTGCCAGGGTGCCAGCCCCCGGTACCACCCCGGCCTGGGCCGCTGCTCCCGCACCGCTCCCCGGCGCCGCTCCTGCCTGCACCGGCGCACCGCTGTCCTCAGCCGGCTCCCGCACCGTGGCCGCGGTACCCGGCCGCAACCGGTCCCGCACCCGGGCGCTGGCCAGCTTGACGCGGCCGGCCCTCGGCGCGAGCGCGAGCAGGACAAGCGCGGCTGCCCCGGCCAGGAGTACGCCCAGCCCCGGATGATCGCCGCTGATCCGGGCGTCAACCGCGAGTGAATCGCTCACGGTGATGGCCAGGACGGCCAGATAGGGCAGCACGGCACGGCGGCCGGCTGCCGTTACCAGATGCAGGCTGGCACCCAGCAGTGCCAGATCTGCGAGCGGATGAACCAGTTCCACAGCGAAGGTGGCCGGGCCGGTGCCGGCCTTCAGGAACGCCGAGCCGAAGAGGGTGACCCAGCCGGCCAGGAAGAGCGCGGAGGCCAGAATGTACCCGTCCGCCACCTGCCCGGCTACTCTGCCCCGGCCGCGGCCGGGGAGCACCGGCTCGGCCGGCGGCGATCCGGCCGCGGCCAGCCGCACCAGGCCTGCCCCCATAACCGCCAGGGCCAGCAGCCCGGGCAGGTCACCGAACGAGAGTGGAACCGCGGCCGCGCCCACTGGTACCGAAAGCGTCCCGCCCACGATCACGCCTGCACCCCACAGCGCCGCCGCGATGGCGAACCAGCGATACGCGCGCCTGACCGGCCCGGTGTGGGGCTCCGAACCCCACCACAGGCTCGCCGCTGCGCCGGCCGCCGCCACGACGCCCACCACCGTCCCGGCCTGCGAGGCCGGGCTCATCGCGGACCACCGGATGCTTCCGGGCGCACCGAGTCTCCTTTCCCGCCCCGCTCCGCATGCTGAAGGGTGGGCCTGGCAGGCATGGCTCGCCTTGTGGGCGCAGCCTCGCCGCACAGTGACCGGGTCATAGCCCGCAGTTACCCAAAATAAGGACCAGACGCTGCCTGGTCCAGAGCGCCATTGCAGCGGCCAGACGTGGTCACGTTGTGACCGTGATCCTCACTGTAGGTTCCGAAGGTCACACTTCGATTGAGGAAGGGCGTCCACCGGGCGACAACTCCAGCCGGTGGATCAGTACTGTCCCTCGATCACGTTCTGCAGCGGCTGCCCGGCAAGGTATCGCTCGGCCTGGGCGCGCACGAACGCGAGCATCCGGGTGACCGACACCGGCGTGGACGCGGCGACGTGCGGGGTGATGAGCACGCCCGGCACCTCCCACAACGGGTGATCGGGCGCCAGCGGCTCGGGATCTGTCACGTCGAGCACGGCCCGGATCCGGCCGCGCCGCAGTTCCGCGGTGAGCGCGGCGGTCACCGCCAGCGACCCCAGTGCCGCATTGACCAGCAGTGCGCCGTCCTTCATCCGGGCCAGGAAGTCCGCGTCGACCATGCCGATGGTCTGCGGGGTGACCGGGGCGAGCACGACCACCACGTCCGCCGCGGGCAGCAGGCCGGGCAACTGGCTCACCGGGGCGACACCGTCCCGCGCCTGCCTGGCGACCCGGCGGACCTCCACCTCGAATCCGGCCAGGCGGCGCTCCACCGCCTCGCCGATCGACCCGTACCCGACGATCAGGACCGACTTGCCCGCCAGGCAGTCGGTGAACCGGTAACTCCAGCGGTGCGCGGCCTGCTCCTGGGCAAAATACGGCAGGTCCCTCACGGCCGCGAGGATGGCGGCCACCACCCACTCGGCGGTGCTCGCGTCGTGCACGCCGCGGGCATTGCACAACCTGACCCCGGGTGGGATGTGCGGCAGGAACCGGTCAACTCCGGCGGTCAGGGCCTGCACCACCCGCAACCGTGGCATCCGCCCGATGATCTCGATCGCCGCGGGGACCGGGAAGAACGGCGGGACGTAGAACTCCACCTGATCCGCGCCCGCGGGCAGCGGCCCGCCGACCGGGGACACCACCTGGACCGCCGCGTCCGGCAGGCCCGCCAGCGCCGCAGCGGCTTCCAGCGTCGGTACCCACACCAGCACCGTTCCACCTCGCTGTCCGTGCCCGGCCCGGCTCACTGCCGTTCCCGCGCTCAGCCGCCCGCCTGCCGGCTGGTTCCTGATTCTCCCCCAGCACGGCCGCGCCGAAGGGTGGCGGCCGGGAAGCGAGGGTAGCGTTCCCGCTGTGAGCGAGCCACCGTCACAGCCGCGGATCGAGTTCGAGTCGCATGCCGATCCGGCCATGGAGGCCGGGGTGTATGCGAACGGGCTGGCGATCTGGCACACCATGCACGAGTTCACCTTCGATTTCTTCGTGAGCAGCCAGCCGCCACAGGAGATCCGTACCGAGGAGGGCGAACGGGTCATCCGGGCGCCGCACCGGCTGGTGGCCCGGGTCCGGATTCCGCCGAGTTCGGTCTTCGACATCATCCGCACCGTCAACGAGAACCTCACCATGTACGAGCAGAAGTTCGGCCAGATCCGCACGCCCGGTGCTGATACGCCGCTCTACCCGCCCGACGACCCCGGCGAAGACGCGGGGCCGGCCGCCTGACCCGCCACGCCGACGTTTCACGTCGTACGCCCACTCCAGAGTCCGGTTTGCCGGGAATGTGAGTGCCGGAGCCGTGAAATGTCGGGTGCAGCCCTTACCCGGGATCTGCTACAGCGCGTCCCTGGTGGGATGGTGGAGACCGCGCGCCGTGCCCCGACCCGCGATTTTGCGCAACGCTGCGACCAGGTGCTGGCCGTCAGCGGCACGCTGAGCCGGCTGCGACCGCTGGGTGCCCCCTCCGTTGCCGCGATGATGAGTTCCAGCCTGGTCTGAGGCATCCGGTG
>DPMS01000509.1:490-15014 GCA_003541285.1 Actinomycetota bacterium | reverse complement strand
CCGACGAGGCCGTCGACCTGTTCACGCCGGATGCCTCGTACCGGTCCAGCGTCTTCCGCGAACCGCACAGAGGGAGCGACGCGATCCGCCAGTACTGGCAGCGCGCCGCGGGGACACAGCGCGATGTTACCGTCCGCATGGGACGGCCCATCATCACCGGTGACCGGCCGGCCACGCCGCTGCAGTTCTCGGTCGGCCTGGCGCCTGGCCAGTACGCGCAGCTTGATGACGTGGTGACCACGGAGCGGCTGCTGCCGGGCCCGGCGGGTGCTGACGGCAGGGTACGGATCTCCGGCGTGGTCACGAACGTGGAGGCGGTCCATGAGGGCGCCCGGTTCGCCTCGGATGTGTTCCTGATCGCGGACGGGGCACTGCCGGCAGAGGTGTGCGAGGTCGCCGAGGTGACGGTGACCCGGGTGGAACCGGAGCTGTACGTGCCGCCGCTGCCGGGCGCGGCTGTGACCCGGGCTACCGGCGCACAGCGGGAGTCGGCGCTGTACTTCGACGAGATGGGCACGTCACGGGTGCCGGTAGGGTTCGGCCGGGACGGCCAGCCGGTGTATGTGAACTTCGAGTTCCTCGACGGGACCCGCGGCGCGCACGTGTCGATCAGCGGCGTGAGCGGCATCGCGACAAAGACCTCGTTCGCCATGTTCTTGCTGCACTCGATCACCAACTGCGGCGTGCTCGCCGGTGAGGCGCACAACACCAAGGCGCTGGTGTTCAGCGTCAAGGGTGAGGACCTGCTGTTCCTCGACTACGCCAACAGCAAGCTCACGCCCGTTCAGGAGGCCCGCTACGCCGGGCTGGGGCTGCCTGCCACGCCGTTTGGCAACGTGCGGGTGTTCGCCCCGCCGCGCAGGGGTGACCCGGCGGGCACCCCGGACGTGCACGCCCGGGACCGGGCGGTCAGCCCGTTCTACTGGACCCTGGCCGAGTTCTGCGCCGATGAGCTGCTGCCGTTCGTGTTCGCCGACGCCGAGGACGAGCGTGCCCAGTACACGATGCTGATCGCCCAGGTCGCGGCCCGGCTGCGCCGCGACCACGTGCCCGCCGGGGACGAGGGCGCTATCAAGATCTCTGGCGTGGACCCGGCCAACGACACGATCATCCGCACGTTCGGTGACCTGGTGAGCCTGCTGGAAGCCGAGCTGAGTGACGAGGAGCTGCGGCGCCAGTGGGTGAGCGGTGCCACGGTGACCGGCAGCGTGAACGCGCTGCTGCGCCGCCTCCGTTCGGCCGTCCAGCCGCTCTCCCAGGTCGTTAGGGGTGACCTGGCGCACCGGGGGGAACGGTCGATCAGCACCTCCCGCGCCCAGATGACCGTGGTCGACCTGCACAACCTGCCGGACCGGGCGCAGCGTTTCGTGGTCGGCGTGACGCTGCGGTCTGAGTTCGCCCGCAAAGAACGCCAGGGCACCGCCCGGCCGCTGATGTTCGTGATGCTGGACGAGCTGAACAAGTACGCGCCGCGCGAGGGGGACAGCCCGATCAAGCAGATCCTGCTCGACCTGGCCGAGCGGGGCCGCTCGCTCGGGGTGATCCTGATCGGCGCGCAGCAGACCGCCAGCGAGGTCGAACGCAGGATCCTGGCCAACTGCGCGATCCGGGTAGCCGGGCGCCTGGACGCGGCCGAAGCCCAGCGGCCCGAGTACGGGTACCTGCCGCCCGCACAACGGCAGCGGGCGACGCTGGCCAAGCCCGGCACCATGTTCATCGCCCAGCCCGACATCCCGGTGCCGCTGGCGATCGACTTCCCGTTCCCGGCCTGGGCGACCCGGCCGAGCGAGAAGGGCACGTGGGCGGGCGTGGACACGGGCCCGGCCCGGCCCGCCGACCCGTTCGCCACGATCCCCGGGGCGCGCGGTGACCCGTACGCCGGCGACCCACCGCCGTTCTGACCGGAGCATTCGCGATGAAGATCCTGCATACCAGCGACTGGCACGTCGGCAAGGTGCTCAAGGGCCGGGACCGGCATGACGAGCATGCAGCCGTGCTGGGCAGCGTCGTCAGCGTCGCGCGGGAGCACGACGTGGACCTGGTGCTGGCGGCTGGGGACCTGTTCGAGTCGTCCGCGCCGAACGCCAAGTCTCAGGGCCTGGTCATCCGCACGCTGCTGGCGTTGCGCGAGGACGGACGCCAGGTCGTGGTGATCGCCGGGAACCACGACAACGCCGCCCTGCTGGACGCGGTGTACCGGCCCGTGCTCGGCCAGGTTGGCGGGGTGCACGTGCTCGGCGCGCCGAAGGCCCCCGAGGCGGGCGGCACGCTCGCGCTGACCACCCGCTCCGGACAGGGTGTGAGGGTTGCGGCGCTGCCGTTTGTCGCCAAGCGCTACGCGGTGCGCGCCGCTGAGGTCATCGCGCACGAACTGGCCGAGCATGCCCTGGACTATTCGCGCCGGGTCACGGCGATGATCGACGCCCTCACCGGCTCGTTTACGCCAGACACTGTCAACATCGTCATGTCGCACGTCACACTGCTCGGCGGGCGGCGCGGCGGCGGCGAGCGGGACGCGCAGAGCAGCCTGGACTACGAGCTTCCGGCCAGCGTGTTCCCCGCCAGCGCACACTACGCCGCACTCGGCCACCTGCACCGGCAGCAGGAGATCCCGGCGCCGTGCCCGGCGTTCTACAGCGGCTCGCCGCTGGCTGTCGACTTCGGCGAGGAGGCCAACGAGCCCGTGGCGCTGCTGGTCACCGCCGCGCCGGGGGTGCGGGCGGATGCCCGCCCGGTCCCGGTCACCGGTGGGCGGCGGCTGCGCACGCTGCGCGGGACGCTGGAGCAGGTGGTCGCCGAAGGCGAAAGGGACCCGCAGGCATGGCTGCGGGTGATCCTGGCTGAGCCTGCCCGGGCCGGGCTCGGCGACCTGGTCCGTGACAAGCTGCCGAACGCACTGGAGGTGACGCTGGCCGACGAGTACCGGCCCAAGCCAGGTGGCACGGGCAAGGACCGGCCGAGCCGGATCGGCCGCAGCCCGGCTGAGCTGTTCGCCGACTACCTGCGCGAGCAGCGCGTGGACGACCCGCGGCTTGGGGTGATGTTCGCAGAGCTAATCGACGAGGCGACGGGAGCGTCCTGATGCGCCCGCTGCGCCTGCTGCTCGACGGGTTCGGCTGCTACCGCCAGCGCACTGACGTGGACCTGTCCGACGTGGAGTTCTTCGCCCTGGTCGGCCCGACCGGCGCGGGCAAGTCCACGCTCATCGACGGGTTGTGTTTCGCCCTGTATGGCACGGTCCCGCGCTGGGGCAAGGAAAACGTGATCGCGCAGGCGCTGGCGCCAGCGGCGAACGCCTGCCGGGTCTGCCTGGTGTTCGAGGTGGCCGGGAAACGCTACGGCATCGCCCGCGCGCTCACCCGCGGCCGCGGCGGCCAGGTGACAACCAAGGAGGCCCGGCTGGACCTGCTCGACCCGGCCATCGAACCCGGTGCTCAGATCGAGGACCTGCTCGAAGCCGTTGCCGAGCCGGTTGCCGAGGGCCCAGACGAGGTGCGGTCCCGGGTCGAGGCCATCCTCGGGCTCAGCTACAAGCACTTCACCCAGTCGGTACTGCTGCCGCAGGGCCGGTTCGCCGAATTCCTCAACGCCACGCCTGGCGACCGGCAGAAGCTGCTGGTGGAATTGCTGGCGTTCAGCATCTACCGGATGGTAGGCGAGGCGGCCCGGGAGCGGGCCAAAAGGGCCACCGACCGCAAGCAGAACGCGGAATCCCAGCGCCTGGAGCTGGCTGATGCGACACCCGAGGCCGAGGCAGCCGCCGACGCCCGGGTCACCGAGCTCGCCGACCTGACCGGCACCGTGCAAGAACGGCTGACCGCCCTGGCCGGGCTCCGTCAACGGGCGCAGGACACTGCCGCTGAGGCGGAACAGGTCAGGACTGAGTGTGCGAAGCTGGCCGCCGTGCGCACACCTGCCGACGTGCCAGACCTGGCACGCCGGATCGCCGAAGCTGAGCGGCTGGTCGCCGAGCGCCAGACACAGCGGGACGCCGCCGAGTCCGCCGAGACCGCCGCCCAGCAGGCCCGCGAGGCGCTAGGCGACAAGACGGAACTCGAACTGTTCCGCAAGGCCTACAGTGACCGGCGGGACCTGACCGCCCGGTTGAAGCAGCAGGAGCAGGCGCATGTCGCGCGGACCGCCAAGCTGGAACAGGCCGCGGCCGAGGTCGGGGGTGCGGACGACAGACTGCGCCGGGCCCGCGAGGCCCTGGTGCGAGCCGAGCGGGCCCACGCCGCCGTCGCCTTGGCCGAGGGCCTGCGGGTAGGCGACGACTGCCCAGTATGCCTTAGGCCGGTGACCGGCCTGCCGCATCATCCCGCCGTCGCTGATCTGGACGAAGCCGGTGCCGCGATCGAGGCGGCCGAGGAGCGGCGCGGCCAGGCGCAGGCGGCCCACCAGAAGGCGGTAAAGCTCGCGTCGGACACAGAGAGCGCGGTCAAGGCGATCCAAGGCCGACTTGACGAGATTGCCGCGACACTGACCGAAGCGCCTGGCGAGGCGGACGTCGCGAGGTCGCTTGAGGCAATCAGCACAGCCGACAAGGGGCTGGGGAACGCACGGCAGGACACACAGGCGGCGCGGAAGGCACTGGCGGATGCGGGGCGCCAGCGAGCCGACCTCGGCAAGGCGGAGGGGAAAGCGCGGGCCGGACTCGCCCGGAGCCGGGACACCGTAGTTGCACTGGGCGCTCCCGAGATGGGTAACGCAGACCTGGCCGCCGACTGGAACACGCTGACCGAATGGGCACGGCGTGAGCTGGAGGAACGCCAGGCCCGCCAGCCGGGCCTGGACACCGCTGCGGCTCACGCGTTGGCCGAGGTCGAAAAGGCCGGAACGGCACTGATGTCTCTGCTGGCCGAGCACGGCGTGGACGGGGCCGCGGGCCCGGGCGGGGCGGCGGCGGCCGTCGCGACGCATGCCGAACGCGCGCGCGGCCGGCTCGCCTCCATCCGGGCAAACCTTGAGACAGCCGCCAGGCTGGACGGCCACATCACGGCGCTGGCAGAGGAGGAGCAGGTCGCAACCATGCTCGGCAACCTCCTCCGGTCTGACAAGTTCGAGCGCTGGCTGTGCGGCGAGGCGCTCGACTTGCTCGTCACGGAGGCGTCCGAGGTCCTCATGGGACTGTCCTCCCGCCAGTACGAGCTAGACCGGGACGAGCGCAACGACCTCGTCGTCGTCGACTACCAGGACGCGGCCGCCGAGCGGCCGGTGCACACCTTGTCCGGCGGGGAAACGTTCCAGGCCTCCCTGGCGCTGGCCCTGGCGCTGTCCAGGCAGGTCGCCGGGTTGTCGGCAGGGCAGCGGGAGATGAACTCGATGTTCCTGGACGAGGGGTTCGGCACCCTGGATGAGAACACGCTGGAAACCGTCGGGACCACACTGGAACAGCTAGCAGCAGACTCCGACCGGATGATCGGCATCATCACCCACGTCCCGGCACTGGCCGAGCGGGCACCGGTGCGGTTCGTGGTCAGCAAGACAGGGACAGGCTCGACGCTGCGCAAGGAGCGGCCCTGATGGTCTCGTTCACCGTCGACCCGTGGGACCCCGGATACGGGCTGGCGTTCGCAGAGGAAGCCGCTGCCGAGGGCCTGGCCGAATCCAGCGCACAGCTCAACCTCGACCTGGAGATGCCCGCAGCCAGCTGGCACCCGCTCAACCCGGACCCCGCCGCACCGCTGCCCCGGACCGTGCTGTTCGCCGACGGGGTGCGGCGGATCGACGCCCGGATCTGGGTGCACAACGGCAGCCCGCAGCCCGGCGCTGGGATCGCCGCCTCCTACGCCGCTGGCCTGGTGGCCTGCGACGGGGAGGCCCATATCGTGGACGTCGCCGTGGAACGCGGCCTGTTCACCGCCGCGCCTGAAGCAGCCGGCATCGTCACCAAAACCCTCCGCTATCCGGTCCGGATGGCCGAAGTGCCCGGCCTGGACCAGCTTTCCCTGGCACTGCAGCAGCGGCTCACCGACACCGAAGTGCGGCTCGCTGTGGCATTTCGCGCACGGCACCCCAGCGGCGACGACCTGCTGATCGTGGACGGGCCACTGCGCGGCCGCACCCACCTGGACCGGACCGTCGGCTACATCAAAACCCACCACACCTCCTACCTGCCCGGCGCGCAGGCTGCGATAGTCAGCGCGCTGGCCCCAGGCCAGCGCACACCCGCCTTCCTCATGGGCACCTCATGGCGGCGCAACTCCTGGTACCTCCGGCTACCCGGCATGTCGGGCGCACCCTGGTCCGGGGTAGTCCGGCTGGAGTGCTCCGCCGACCTGCCATTCGCGCAGGTGACCCGGCTCGCCGACCTCACCGCCCGGCTGCTGCCGCCGCTGGCCAGCACGCCGCACAAGGACCCGCGCGCCCCGCAGAACCTCGTTCCCATCGGCGGGCTCGAACGCGAGCTTCGCAGACGGCTCGGCGACCAGCAGTTCCTCTACCGCGCGCTCCGCGTCGCCGCCATGACACCGTCCATCGCCTGAGCCGGATCAGCACAAAGGTGCCGTAGAGTCCCTTGTCCGGGCCGCAGTAGTGGATCTCACTCGGGGCCGCCAGACGCGGGCGGACGAGTTCGCCGGCACGATCGCGGCCGCGGCCGGCCTGCCGCCGCTGCCGCCCCGCAAGGCGGTCATGAACCCGCGCCAGGCGACGATCCCCCTGCCGGCCGGGTTCGCGCTCGGCCTGGCCGGAGCGGCGCTCAAAGGCGGCCCGAACACCACGAGCCTGATCCCCTCGGCCCGGTACCTGACCGGCGACATGCTGTTCCTGGCCGGGTTCATGCTCGCGGTCCCGGCAACGATGGTGCTCCTCGACCGGTCGCTGGCGCGCCTGCGACGGCCCGGCACTGAGCCCCCGCCCGGCCCGCCGGGGCCCTGACAGCACCGCCGCCAGATGAACGAACGCCGGGCTGGTCAGTTCCCGGGAAGAACGGTTGCTGGAGCGACCTTGGATGCCGAGCCCGGCGATCAAGACAGCGACACCGGTCACGACGAAGACCAGCATGACCAGATGAACGCGGTTCAAATGATGGCGGAACTCTGCTGTCAGGGTGGTGCTGCCTGCCGTGGGGCCGGTGGGAGCGGCGCTGCGGCTGGCCTTCGTGGCGCGGCCTGTGCAGGCCGCGCCACGGACAGGCGGCTCACCTGGCTCGCCACTGCTGTGGGGAATGCTCGGAGCAGGACGGCCGTCGGGTCAGGGGCGCAGTCCAGGACCGCGGCGATGACGCCGGCCAGGTAGGTCTCGCGGGAGATGCGTGCCTGGTACCACCAGCGGCGTGTGTCGCTGCGGTGTGAATGCTTGGCGCGTGTGAGCAGTCCCTTGCGCCACAGGATGTTCATGACGGTCATGACCGTGGTGTAGGCGGGGTCGCCGCCGCCCCCGGTGCGGTAGTTCAGCCGGTCACAGACCGCACCGACGGTCAGCGGCTGGCCAGCGTCCCAGACGGCAGTCATGATCGCCGATTCCAGCGGCCCCAGGCCGGGAACGATCACAGCGCGCCTGCCCCGATCGATCGCGAGGTAGTCATGCCGCCCCGGCCGCCAGGACCGGCACCGCCCTCCCACCCCGGCTGCGGCGAAGGCTGGTGCTCGCGCTGCCCGGAGGCATCCACCGGGCTGGGTCCCGTCCGGCATCAGGAGGCTGGCTGGCTGGCCACTGGTGGGCGCCGCCGTCGCGGGCCTGCCCGGTGCGCGGGGGCTGGGCTGGCTGACGGGTGTCGAGTAGCCGGTACAGCAGCCCGGCCAGTTCGGGCGCCGTGGGTGCTGACACCAGCCCGGCTGGCTCGGCCCGCATCCGCCCACCAGGCCAAGGTGGAGCGGCCGAACCAGGCCGGCACCCCAGCGAAGCGGCGGGCCAGCGCGGCCTGGCCATCGCGGATCGCGTCCTCGTACGCATCCGGTGCGGCCACATCCGCCCGGGGGCTGGCCTCCCATTGGACGTCGGCCCACGTCAGTCGCCCGCGGTGATCCCCGCAGACACCCATGCTCATCGACAGCTCCCGGACAACCAGGAGCCCCCGGCCATGCTCGGCACCGGGGTCATCGATCACATGCGGCTCAGTCGCGGCGCCGCTGTCGGCGACCGCGACCCGCACCACCGGGCCGGACCAGGTGATCTCGACCACGAACGAGCCGCCGCGCCCGCTGGCGGTGTGGCGTATCGCGTTTGCCGAAAGCTCGCTGGCGATGACTGCGACGTCGTCGCGCGCCGGGCAGGGCGGGAACAGCGATGCCAGCCACCGCCGCAGCAGGCCGAGCTGGCACTCTTCACCGGGGAACACCCGCCGCCACCGCAGCCCGGGTGCGGGCCCGGATGATGGTTGCGGTGTGCCGCTGGCCGGGACGGGTGACCCGCTGGTGGCCGGCATGCTTCCTCCTTGTCAGCGTGCTCGCAGGCGGCCCGGCCCCACGGTGGCGGCCTCGCCTGGTCACGATCTGTTTGGCGTCGCGGTCGTTGCCCCACCTTGATTCATGCAAAGAGCAATCGGTATATGTGATTGGGTCTACGAAGCAGTACGACAAGTGACAGGCGCCAATTTGCCCATTGCGCCGCTCTGGCGGTTCATGGCATCCTGGCAGCAGGAATGGCTACAGGCAGGGCAGGAATGGCGGGGAGGACGATGTGACCGGGACCCGGCCAGCCAGCGGCCCGACCGTGCTGCGCATGATCTTGGGCCGGCAGCTGCAGGCGCTGCGGGAAAAGGCCGGAATGACCTATGAGCAGGCCGCCGAGGCGATCTACTCCTCCCCCTGGACCATCCGCCGCATGGAACGCGCCGAAGGCGGCCTCAAACCGCTGACCGTCAAGAGCCTGCTGATGGCCTACGGCGTCACCGACGACCGGGAGATCGACACCTTCCTGTCGCTATCCCGCGACGCCAGCAAGCCCGGCTGGTGGCACAGCTACGACGACGTGCTGCCGGCCTGGTTCAAGGTGGCGGTCGGGCTGGAGGAATCGGCCAGCCTGATCCGCGCCTACCAGCCACAGGTCGTGCCCGGACTGCTGCAGACCGAGGGCTACATCCGGGCCATCACCGCCGCCAGCTTCCCTGCCGCCACCGCCGGGGAAACCAGCCGGCGGGTGGCGCTGCGGCTGGCCCGCCAGGAACTGCTCACCCGGCCCGGCGCCCCCCGCTACTGGGTGGTGATGGACGAGACCGTGCTGCGCCGCCCCGTAGGCGGCCAGGAAGTCATGCGCACCCAGCTTGAGCATCTCATCGACGCCGCCGGGCTGCCGAACGTCACCATCCAGGTGATCCCGTTCGCCGCCGGCTGGCATCCCGCCCTGTACGGGATGTTCAACGTGTACCGGTTCCGGAACGCCGAGCTACCAGACATCGTCTACAGCGAGGGCCTGACCAGCGCCTACTACCTCAACAAGCCCGACGAGACGGCCCAGTACACCGAAGCGCTGGACCGGATCTGCGCCCAGGCCGCATCACCCGACCAGACCCCCGGCATCCTGCACGACATCACGAAGGAGACCTGACATGGACGCACAGCACATCCGCAACGGCATGCCCGCCGCCGGCCTCGGCCACGACGGCTGGCACAAGCCATGGAGCGACAACGGCGGCGACTGCCTGGAAGCCAAGAAACTCCCCGGTGGCCGGGTCGCCCTGCGCCAGTCCGCCGACCCCGCCAGCCCAGCCCTCATCCTGGAGCCCAACGAGATCCGCGCCTTCATCCAGGGCGCCAAGGCCGGCCTGGCCGACGGCCTCCTGACCTGACCACCCCGGCGCCCGGCCATCCCCCGCGCCCCGGTAACGGCGCGGGACACGCACGGACATTCACGGACACGCATTGTCGCCGAACGTTCCGGCCGGGCGACGGCGGCGGCGCCCCCGACGACCGGAGCGTTCTGGCAGCGAAAGAAGGACACGATGCCCAACGAGCCCGGCATGTGGCTGCGCCAGCAGCGCGAGGCCCGTGGCTGGCCCCGGCCCGAGATGGCCCGCCAGCTCATCCGCGCCGGCCGCGCCCGGGGCGACCGGTCCATACCCGGCCTGGACAGCATGTGCCACAACATCTACCGCTGGGAACGCGGCGCCGACGGCCTGTCCGAACGCTACAAGCTCCACTACTGCCACGTCCTCGGCATCCCGCCAGCCCAGTTCGGCGCCGATCAGCCAGCCGGCAGGCCGGCAGCCGCGCACCCACCGGGAACCCTTGCCGCAGCAACCGGCCCAGGATTACCTGTCGCCTCATCAATCACACGCAGCACCCCCGGCCTGGGCTTGGCTGACCCTCGCCTACTCCTGCCTGCGGCCGTCGCCTACCGTGGGGAGCACGAGCCCGACGTGGGCGACTCCATGGTTCAGCAAGAGGTGCTGATGGCGGCACATGACGGAAGCGATCATGCCCAGGGGGCCGAACGGCGCGACATCGGCGAATCAACCCTGGAGCAGTTGCACGCCGACGTGGCTCGCCTGTCGGCCGAATCGATGACAGGCGAACCATTTTCCTTGTTCCAGGAGATGCGCAGAGTCCGTGACCGCATCTATTGGTTGCTCGATCAGCGACTCTGGCCGCGTGATCAAGCTGACCTGTACCTCCTGGCCGGCTGTCTTTGTGACCTCATGGCCGTTGCCGCCGCTGGCCTGGGGTATCCGCAGGCAGCCGAAGAACTGATCCGGTCCGGCTGGGCGTATGCGACCGTGATCGATCACCGGCCGCTGAAGGCACACCTGCGCCTGCAACATGCCAGCGTCCTGTACTGGTACGAGCAGCCACGGCAGGCCCGGGACTTGGCCGAGGACGGGCTGCGATACCTTGCGCGTGGCCCAAACGCTGCGCACTTGCATCTCAAGTACGCCCGGGCAGCGGCACGCACAGGCGACGCGGACGACGCACGCCGCGCCCTCGCAGCAGCCATTGATGCGCGTGAGCGCGAGCACACCGACGATGTGCTCGCGTTCGGCGGCGAGTTCAGTTTGTCGCTGGCAACACAGCATTATTTCGCTGGATCGGCCCTCGCTGATATCGACGGCGCCGAGCAGGAGGCCGAGCAGGAAATAGAGCATGCTGCCGGCCTCTACGCGGCTGGCCCGCAACCGGGTGAGCAGCACTGGTTCGGTGGCTGGGCGCTGGCCGGGATTGACCTAGCCGCGATCCGCCTCCGGGCCGGTGCGCTGGACGCCCTCTCAGCAGCACTTGATCCAGTGCTCGCGCTTCCCCCCGCACAACGGATCACCGCGCTCACCGCGCGGCTTGCTTTGGTGCGGGCCGAACTCGCGGCACCGATCTTCCGGGGTGCGGCGCCGGCGCGGGAGCTGGATGAGCGGATCGAGGAGTTCGGCCGCGCCACCATCACCGCCGGGCTGCACGGTCTTGCCGGTGGCCCGGGTTAGATCTTCCCGCCGCTCCTCACGCCTGCTGGGCGGCGGCCCGGGAGCGTGGGGGTAGTGGTTCGCCGATGACGTTTTGCGGGTTGTCCGGCCAGATCCGGGTTCCGTGGGGGTCGACGGTGACGCCGTACCGCTCGCGGCCGGGTGACCCTGAGCGCAGCCAGGACAGGTAGGCGGCGGCTACCTCGTCCCACAGCCGGCGGGCGCCGAACTGGTTGACGGGGAATTCCGCGGTGCCGGGTTCGTAGTCGCAGGCTGCCCATGCCCCGCTGGGGTTGTCCGCCTCGAACATCAGCAGGGACGTGGCACCGTTCTGCTCGCGGATGGTGTGCCAGCCAATGCCAGGCACCCGGGCGATCACGGCAAGATGGGCGCCGTCGCCGCCGTCGGTGATGGACCGGGGGTCCAGCCGGGTCGCGGTGACGCCGGCCTGGCCGGCGTGATGTGGGTTCCAGACGGCGGGCACCCGCTGGGCGCGCAGCATCATGTAGGTCGCCGGGCCGTGGAACGTGCCCACCGCCGTGCAGTCGCCGGCAACGGCCAGCCGCAGCCTGTGACCGGTGGATCCGCTGGGCGACCAGGGCAGGACGATCAGGCCCCCGGGCCTGGTCTGGGCGATCCAAGCCCGCGGCACGTCGGCGACGCCGCAGGTGACGTGGACCCGGTCGTAGGGCGCTCCGGCGGGGTGACCGCCGGCGCCGTCACCGGTGATCAGGTGCGGGGCGTAACCGGCAGCCTTGACAGCACAGGCAGCGGCGGCGGCCAGCGCCGGGTCCACCTCGACCGAGGTGACGGCGCGGTCCCCGGCGACGTGGCACAGCAGGGCCGCGGTCCAGCCCGAACCGGTTCCGATCTCCATGATCTGGTCGCCTGGCCGCACCTCCAGCAATTCCAGGAACCCGATCACGACGCCGGGGGCCGACACCGACGAGGACGAAAGCCCTTGCCCGCTCGCCGGGTCCCCGGCACCGTCGTCGGCCTGGATGACGCTTGAGCCCGACCCGGCTGGCGCTTGCCTGTGCCTCCGGACAGGAGCCGTCAGGTCTTCCCAGCGATAGAACGCTGGTGGACGATGGCAATATGCGTCCTCGTGAACGTCCTCACGGCAGCGATGGTGCCGGTGACCCAGCCAAATACTCCCGCCCAGCTGAACGCGGCCGGGAGCTGCCCCCATCACACCGGGGTCGCCCCTTCAGCGAGACGCCGACCCGGTATGTAAATGTACGGTGGGACAGACCGCTTCGCGGGGAAATGGCTGCATTGCCATTGCCAACCCAGGAAATCATGAGCTCCCTCGGCCATGCGGCCCCGGCCGAACGAGGAGCGGACGCATGGGGATGGCATGAGATCCCCAGAGAGGAAGGACGGCGGTTCTTCACCGGCACCATCAAGGCATTTCTGACGCAGATAGGCAAGCACATCATCAAGCGGATCGCCGACTTCATCGCGCCTGGTGCCGGGGTTCTTCTCGATGCTGTCGAGCGTGCGATGAGCGTCGTGCGGGTACTCAAGAGCGTCGGTGAAGGCGCCGGGACGCTTGATGTTCCTGTCTTCAAAGCTGGCGGCATTGACTTCATGCTCGATATCCGCGTGGGTGGTGACGGCACGAACTCAGAACTACCGGTCAGTGCCTACCTGGCACCCGGCGACGGCGCACTGTTCGGCGGGTTTGAAGTAACGCCATTGAAGCAGCACCACAGGCTGCCACGCACAACGGAAGGAGTCACCCCGGTCATCCTGGGAAAAGTCACCCAGCTCACGGAGGACGGGGACACGAGGGTGGCACTTGCCGAGGCGGACCTGTCGGCTCTCATCGACCTGCCAGAGCCATCGGCGGCAGCGTCCATGCTGCGTGAGTGGGCCAGGCAGCAGCTACTGCCCGGGCTGGATGTCTCTCTCGGCAAGAGCAGCCTTGAGTTCGTCATCGTGTTTGACCCAGAGTTCGGGGCCGGCGCGTGGGTGCGCCTCCAGGCCGGGAAGTCCGCCTGGCGCGTCATCCTGCGCACAGACCCCCAGACGCAAGCGCTGGTCATCGATGTGGTCCGCGTGGCGCCTGCCGCTGCGTGAGCGGTCCCAGTACTGGCAACCTGTCATCGTGCCGCCAGGGTTGCGGGGCGGCAGATGCCACCCGCCCATGACACCGAACGCCTGCCGGGGAGCTATCCCCGCCTGACCGGCCGGACCCGGGGGTGGCTGGGACTTCCCGGCCTCCGGCCGGTGGCCTTGTTCTTCTGCTGGCGCCGCCTTGCTGGGGATGAGCCGGTCGCCAGGTGGCATGTGCTGGTAGTCGGCCAGGTCGAGCGGGTCGTGGACGCTGGTCTTGTACGTGGCTGCGAGCAGCGCGAGCACCAGCGGGGTGGGCCTGCGGCCGGTCGTTTCCACACCTACGCCCGGCCAGTTCTCGTATTCGCACAGGTGCGGGCCGGTCATGGTGGCGGCACCGGCAGTGTCCAGGCCGGTGGCGCCTGCGTGGCTGTTGATCTGCTCGGCGCCTCCAGCAAGAAGCCGAACGCCTGGTGACCGGGAGCACCTGGCGCGACTGGGACCTGGTCTTCTGCACCGTGACCGGAGCCCCCATCGACTCCCGGGACTACTGGGCGGACTGGCACACGCTCCTCGCGGAAGCCCGCGTGCGCCCCGCAGATCCTCGGCCACTCCCAGCTCAGCCAGACCCAGCGGTACACCCACGTCACCGCCGAACTGAGCCGGAACGCCGCCGACCGCATGACCGAAGCCCTCTGGGGCTGAGCCCAACCAGCAAGGTCACGGAGCGATAACTGCAACCAAAACAGCAACCAGAAAGGATCTTGATACACATGCTGACCGCGAACTGCCAGGCCAGAACTGTGCACAAGTGTCAGGTCTTCATCACGTTTGGCGCTGACCTGGGCCGATATGGCTACCTGGGGAGGTTGGCCACGGGTTAAGCGGGTTGTGCCCACGGCGTTATGGGCTGGTTTGCGTGGTACCGCCGGGAGCGGCTGTGGGCTTGCGCTGCCAGCGCGGGTCGGCTTCCAGGGCGGCGGCGCCGAGGGCTTCGAGTTGGCTGAGCAGCTCGCGTAGCCGCCGGTCATTGTCGATCCAGGCCTGGTAGTCGTGGCGCTGGTCAAGGCTGAGCCAGCGGCAGACCGTTTTGGCGGCCACCTTGCGGGTCCACTGCCAGTAGGGGCCGTGCAG
>DPMS01000509.1:0-436 GCA_003541285.1 Actinomycetota bacterium | reverse complement strand
CTACACCTGGCCCACCGACGCTGTCCGGATGAGCGATTACTACAGCTGGAACCCGTCGAGGTGAGGGGCCCTGGCTGCAGAAGCATCCGGGCACATACGGAAAGTGATAATTTGCGTCGCGTGCGTATCGGTGTGTACATAGACGGGTTCAACCTCTACTACGGCGCCAGAGGACTGTGCGGCCGGGGGACACCGGGGTGGCGATGGCTGGACCTGCGTGCCCTGGCGACGTCCCTGATCGCCCGGCGCTCTGACTGGCCGGGCGCCCAGGTGACCCGGATCGGGCGGCCCGGTCAACGGGGCGGTATTCATGGTGTCCTACGCCAACCGGGAGGAAAAAGGCTCCGATGTCAACGTCGCCGCTCATCTCCTGCTCGACGTCCTCGCTGGCGCGGTTGACGGCGCCCTGGCCATGTCCAACGACAGCGACCTGCGG
>DPMS01000508.1 GCA_003541285.1 Actinomycetota bacterium | reverse complement strand
GGGATCTTACCGACCGGCCCTGCGAGCGTCCGCCACGTCCGGCGTGCCTCCCCCGCTGCACCTGCCTGACTGGCTAACCTGCCGGGTCGGGGACGTTCGCCACGTCGGTGGTTCGGGGGAGGAAACGTGGCACGGGGGCTGGTGGTTGGGGATCTGCGGGTCCAGGTGCTGGAGCGGGCCGGTGCCTGCCGGTCGTTCACGGTCGTGTGGCCTGGGGGCGCTGTTCATGAGGCGGCTGACGGGTTCTTGCGTACCTATGAGGGGTCGGGCACCCAGCGGACTTATGCGTTTTTGCTGGTGGACCACCTGCGGTGGCTGGAACGCGAAGCGCTGGCGCTGGATCGGGTCGGATTGCGGGATCTGCAGCGTTACATGGGCCTGGCCGGGGCGAAGGTCGCTGGGCCGCATGGTGAGCCATGGCGGAACGGCAAACGCCCCTATGGGCGCAGCGCTTTGCAGGCCGCTGCGGCGTGCTTGAAGGGTTTTTATGTGCATCAGGCGTCGCTGGGGGTGAACCGGGAGCTGGGGGAACAGCTGTCCCGGACCCGGCTGCCGACCCGGGCCGACCGGCGGCGTGCATTCCTGGGGCATGTGAGCCGGGAGTTGCCGGCCAACCCGCTGGCCCCGCCGCCGGTGCGGCGGCGGCATCCGAAGATGCTGCCCGAGGGCGCGCGGGACAGGCTGCTTGCGGTGGCCTCAACGGCCCGGGACCGGCTGGTCGTCACCTGGCTGAGTGACGGCGGGTTCCGGATCGGCGAACTGTGCGGCCTGCATCTTGCCGACTTGCACTTGCGGGAGGACGCCTCGTGCGGGGAGTGCCGGGTGGCGCACGTGCACGTGTGCCACCGGGCGGGGAACCCGAACCGGGCGGCCGCGAAAACGAAACCGGAATGGTCGATGGAGGGCGGCGTGATCCGTGGCGGGCTGATCAAACGGGCCTCCCCGGCCATGGTGCACACCTATTTTGAGTACCTGACGGGCGAGTATCCGCGGCCTGGCCCCGGGCACGGGATGCTGCTGGTGCAGTTGGCCGGTCCCGGTAGCGGGCAGCCGTGGGCGGCGGACGCGGCCCGCGGGATGCTGCGCCGGGCCGGGCAGCGCGCCGGGCTGGGAAGAATCCGGCCGCATGCGTTCCGGCACATTCTTCACGACCGCTGTCCTGGACGCCTCGGGCGGGAACCTGGTCATCGCCCGGGACGCGGGCGGGTGGGCGTCGGCGACGGTCGTGGAGGAGATCTACGCCCACGTCGACGTGCACGATCCGGCGTTCGATGCGGCGCTGCGACGCGCGTGGGGTGAGCAGGGGTGAAAGCCGATCCGCTGCGGCCGCTGCTGCGCCACCGGGAGGCGCGGGAGAACGCCAGCCGGGATGGGCGGGACCGGCTGGAGATACTGACCGCGCTGATCAGCGGGCCGTCATTCGAGCCGCTGTTTCGCGGCGAGGTGATCCGGTTCCCGCCGTCTCATCCGGTCTACGCCTGGGAATGCGTGGTCCCGGGCTGTCAGCGGCCACGCTGCGACACCGATCTGTGCCGCCAGCATCGCGAGGAATGGGGCCAGGCGCGCACGACCGGGATGGGTAAGGCCGGATTCCTGGTGAGCGCCGTGCCGCTGCTGCTGCGCGTGGGGGCGCAGGACATGCCCTGCCGGGTATGCCCGCAGCGCCCGGCGGCGCATTCCCGCTGGCGGTTGTGTCACCGTCACGTGCGACAGTGGCGCGAGCGTCAGCGCGCCGGAGCGGGCGCGGCGGATTTCGATCAGTGGGTGCAGACCCTGACTGCCTGCGCCGGATACGGGCCGTGCCGCGTGGTGNNAAGCTCTTCCGGGACTGGTGCATGACCGAGCCGGCGATGCCGTGGCCGGGACAGGTCAACCTGCGAGGGCTGCGGCCGCTGGTGGCAGCAGAGATCAGGTGGGGACTGCACTGTCACGCCCAGCGGCCACGGCACAGCCAGTGGCACCTGGGATGGCTGCAGACGCTGGTGAACATCTGCCGGCGATGCGACGCGGGCTCGCTGGCCGATCTCGGCCCGGGCATCCCCGAACACGTAGCCTTGGTTGCCAAGGAGATGGTGACCGATCTGCGCCTGGTGTATTTCACTCCGGCCGGCAGCCGGGAAGCGGGATTCCTGGAGACCGGGCATTCCGGGATCCGCTTCCCTGACCGGATCGGCCATTTCGATCTGACGGGCGTCTCCCAGCGCTGGCTGCGTGACCTGCTGTGGGACTACCTGGCCGACATGCTGCGCTCCGCGGGATGCCCCCGCACAGCCGGGCCGCTGGACAACGTCCGCCGTGCCTGCCTGGAGCTGAGCGCGTTCCTGCTAGCTGAGGCGCCCGGCGGCGGAGACGGCCCAGCCGCGCTGCAGGCCGGGCACGCGCATCGTTTCATCGCCGATCAGCGTCACCGCGAACGCCACGGCATGGCCTCGCTAGCGATCACACGCAGCGATGGGACCCCGTCAGCCGTGACTGCCAACACTCGCGGCATCGTGTTCGGCCAGGCGCGCCGGCTCCTGCGGTATGCGCTGGACACCGGCAGGGCTGAGCAGCTTGGCCTGGACCGGGCGTTCATCACCGCGATGCCGGCCGCGGGCGGCGCCAGCGGCGGGAAACCCCGGCGCCGGCCCTTCCCCGACGACGTAGCACGCGCCCTGGCCGATCAGGCCAACCTCGCGCAGCTCGCCGCCATCCACGATGCCGGTGACCAGGGGCTGCGGGACATCTGGGAGACGATCATTCTCACTGGCAGGCGGGTCAGCGAGGTGATCAGGCTCCGGCTGGAGTGCACCGGCCGTTACGGCGGCCTGCCGATGCTCTGGCACGACCAGACCAAGGTCGGCAACTACGACGCCGCGATCCGCATCCCCGAGCGCCTCTACCAGCTGATCGAGGAACGCCAGCGCAAGACTGCCGCCCGTTTCGCAGCCCAGCATGGCCGCTGGCCCGCGCCGGAGCAGCGCACCGCCATGGCGCTGTTCCCCAGCGAGCGCCGCAACCCCGGCGCGACCGGGTCGCTGTCATACCCGTGGTTCCTCACCCGCTTCCGGTCATGGGTCGACCAGCTCGACCTCGGGCACTACGTCCCGCACCAGGCCAGGCACACCCTGGCCACCAGCCTGCTCCGTCACGGCGCCACCCTGGCCCACATCCGCCGCTATCTCGGCCACGTCTCAGACCGGATGGCCGAGCACTATGTGCACCTGTCCCACTCCGACCTCGAAGACGTCCTCAATCATGTGTGGGTCGCCGGACCTGGGTCGGCCAGCCCTGGTGACCTGCTGTCAGGCGGCACCCCGCTGACCCGCGAGCAGGCCCAGGCCCTCGCGGTCGACCTGTCCCGCCGCAGTACCCCGGCCGAGGGCGGATTCTGCACCTTCCAGCCCGTCGTGGAGGGCCGCGCCTGCCCGTGGAACCTGGACTGCCATAACTGCGGCAACTTCGTGCTCTCCGGTGCCGACCTGCTCTACTGGCGGCGCAAACGCGAGCAGTGGTACTCGATCGCCGAACGCGCGCCTGACGACGCAACCGCTGACTACCTGCACAAGGTGTTTGCGCCGACCGCCAAAGCGATCGACGGGCTGGAAAACGCGCTGGCCGGGCTCGGCCTGCTCGATGACGCTCTCGCCCTGGACCTGCGCCGGCCTCAGGACTACTTCCAGCGCGTATGGAACCTCGGGTTCCGGGCTTCCGACCTCGCCGGCACCGCCGAAGACCAGCAAGCCCAGCCAGACGACGACCCAGACGAGGCAGGCGATGAGCTGGAGGCGACAGCGTGACCCCCGACCGCACCGCTGCCGCTATCCAGGCCCGGCGCCACGCCACCCAGCAGAAACTGCAACAGGTCCGCGATGCCATCACCTGGCTCCACCGTGGCAAGGCGCCGTTGACCTACCCGGCCATCGCGCGGCGGGCCGGAGTGTCGCGCACGTTCCTCTACGAAAACTCCGATGCCAGGGCGCTCATCGGCGAGGCCATCACGAAAACCGCCGGCCAGAGAGCTCAGGCCCAGGCCGAGACCGACGCCCAGCAGGAAGCGTCCTGGCGGGAACGCGCCCTCAACGCCGAGGCAGCGCTCAAGGCAGCCCATACCGAGATCCGCGCCCAGCGGCACCACATCGCAGTTCTCATGGGCCAAATCCGCGACCTGGAAAAGGACTGGCCCCAGGAAACCGCCCAACGGGCAACCACCGAGAACACCGCACTCAAGCAGCGCGCCCGCCAGCTCACCCACGACAACCAGACCCTGGAAGAACGCCTCCAGGCAGCCCGCTCCAACAACCGCTTCGCCGACCGGCGGATCGCCCAGCTCGAAGCCCAGCTCGCCGATCACACCCACAGGCCATGAGACAGCCCGGTCTCCATATCCAGGCCGGCGACGGCACTCACGTCAGGCCGCTGGCACTCGTGCTGCCCTGCACTCACGTCGCGAACATGTCCACGACGTGAAACCGCAGGTCATAGACATGTTGATCTTGAAGCGATCGGAAAAGGGGATGAAGTGGAGCAGGGCCAGCATGAGTACAGCGATGGGCTGGGCGAAGTCCAGTGCCCGCGCTGCCCCCGAGAGGATGGTGGCGGTGTCGCGGACGTCGGCGTCGATGTAGTCGCAGCGCTCGTGCCCGGTGCGGCCGGTGCCGGTGAGCAGTGCCCGGGCGTGGATCAGCACGAGCGGGTCGTTGTCGGCGTAGACGATGCGGGCGTCGGGGGCGATGGCCTGCGCGATCTCGTCGGTGCTGCCCGGGGCGGGCAGGCCCGTGCCCAGGTCGAGGAACTGGCGGATACCGCACTCGGCGGCCAGGTAGCGCACTACCCGGGCTAGGAACGCCCGGTTCGCCCGTGCCCCGGCTACCACCTGCGGCCGGGAACGGATGACTTCCTCGGCGGCCCGCCGGTCGGCCGGGTAGTGGTCCTTTCCGCCCAGCCAATAGGAGTAGACGCGGGCCGGATGCGCGATGGAAGGGTCAAATCGTGGGGCGGGGTCGGCGGGCTGGAGGTCGGACATCCACGCTTGCGGGGCGGGTTGCGCGGACGCGGCGCCAACTGCTGCTGACACGACTGTGTCATCACTGGAGCTGGCCTGTGTTTCGTGTGTCCTGGGCAAGGTGTCGCCGGCAGGCCGGGCAATCGGATTGGGGAAGCCAGGGCTCATGCTGCGAAGCTACGGCGCGGGTGAACTCTGGCTCAAGGAGTTTGCAGCAGATTGCGCTACCTGAGAAGTTCATCGAGTGCGGCCCGGATGAGAGCGCGTGCCCACTGATGGTAAACAGCGGCTTGGGAGAGCCAAGAGAATGCCTTGGCGTAGACAGCTACCTCGCGGGGCTGAGTGATCGTGAGTTCGGCAGAGTATGTTTCGACCATCACCATCCGGTCATCGAAGATCAGGAAGGCGTTCTCGGGAGCGAGGGGCATTCTCGCTGCGGCGGGAATGATGCCTAGGGATACATTGGGAAGCCCTGTTACCGCGAGCAAGCGGTCAAGCTGGCCTGCCATCACTTCCCGGCCGCCGATGTTGGTGCGGAGTGCTTGTTCTCCTAGAAGGACGAGGTAACGTCGGCTACCTTCGTAGAGGAAACGCTGGCGTTCCATGCGCGCCGCGACCCCTCCGTCGAGATCGTCTTTTATCTGATGGAAGTTGACGCCAAGGCTCATGATCTCCCGTGCGTACTGGGCGGTTTGGAGCATGCCGTAGATGACTGTGGGGTCATATGCGCGGAATACTCTTGTCTGTTCAGCAAGGGTGATAGAGATCTTTTGCCGGCGCCTGGTCCCCAGGGCAAGCTGCTTGCGCCATTCGACCCACAGCGCTTCGATGCCGCGCAGGGATGCGATGAGATCGGGAACCTGATCCTCTGTGCGCGTGTGAAGGCACCATGCCCGGATGTCGTTCTCGGAGGGGTTTTGCTTCCCGTACTCTATGCGGCTGACCTTCGAGGAGTGCCATCCTGCGAGGTTGGCGAGGTCGCGGCCGGTCAGGCCCGCGTCGCGGCGGAGTTCGCGAAGCCTGGTGCCCAGGGCTTCGCGTGCTTGATGGACGGCGCTCGGCACGGGAGGGGGTTAGCGCGGCTGGTATTCGGTGTGTGGTATGGCACTTAGCCATAGCTGGTCCCGCACACTGATGCACTGTCGCAGGAGGGCGGGATCTGCGCTGACCCGTGACCCGAGGGGCCTACCATGGCCGTCGAACTCACCAACCGCGACGAGGGAATCGTCGAACAGCCACCAGTCGCGCCCTTCGAGGGGAAAGGCGATCTCCGCGGGGACAAGGTGGCGGGGGAGCCAGCGGATGTCCTCCCCCGCAGCGAGGTTCTCCGGGGTGCTGTCGTACTCGAAGTGGATATATTCGGAGATGGGCTCGGTGATGACCCGCACCCGCCGGACGGTCCGGCCGGCCTGGGTAATCCGCATCATCCGTCGCAGCCATGGCCGGTCCCGGTCAGATGGGTCTGGTGGTTCCCCGCGTTTCCACCTCTGGTAAGACTCATCCTCGCTGTCGACCGTGTAAGAATCACGGAGTTCGAGATGGAAAGCGTCCCGTTGGAACGTGTCGAACAACGCGTCCCGCTGGTCAGCGGCCAACAACTCCATGCTAGTCCTTCGGCAGATACCTCATAAGGCCCTTTGGAACACGGATGATCGCTTCCCCTTCTGGCACGTTGAGCTGAGCCAGTACCTGGGGGTCAGTAACTGTGTAGCCCTGGACTATGTACTCACCTGAATCTGTGGCCCACAGAGTGGGAGAATCGCCGTCTTTGGAGTCTGTGCCGAGCCACCTTAACTGCATGACGCTCCTCCACCGATGGTGGTTGCTGAAGTTTGCGCCACGATTGTCGGACGCCAGCGCCACCACGTCAAGGGGCGCGCAGGGCAGCTTGTCGTCATGCGCGGCAATGTTGTGGTTCCTCACCAGCTTGAGCCCCTTGCTTCACCACCGGGTGGTTGTGCCCCGCGTAGCAGGGCCTTGGGTGGGCCGGGAGGGGTGTCAGGAAGAGGGGTGCGGGGGGAAACCTGAGGGGAACCCTGCGGCTTTGGGGCGGGGTTCCCCTCGGGTGCCCCCCGCTAACGGGCCTTTGGCCCGTTGC
>DPMS01000105.1 GCA_003541285.1 Actinomycetota bacterium | reverse complement strand
GGCGGTGACGGACCGGACGTGGCGTGAGGCGTGGTCACCCTGTTCTGCCGGATCCACCTGTGCTCCCTGTGTAAGGGCCCGGCAGCCGGTGAACGCACGAAGCGACCGCCGCTACCGGGCGGCCGCTCCTGGATGTGCTATCCGCGAGCCAGTCACCGCCTTATCGGCGGCGCCACCACTGAAGGTCACGGCCAGCTCGCATGGCGGGAGCTTACCATCAGGCCAGAGCGAACACTGCCGTCACGGTGACCGTGAGCTGCTGGCTGCCCGGGGAGACTGGGACCGGCGACGGGCCGGCGTGCCCGGAGGCCGCCGACGCGAACACCGGGACCTGCTCGGCCGGCGCTTGCTCGGACATGGTCACCACCGGCCCGAGGGAACGGCCCAGCGCCTTCGCGAACTGCGCCGCCCTGNNCCGCACTGCTGATCTGCGTGCCCGCGACGGCCAGCTTGCGCAAGGTGACCTGGATGGACTCGCTGACCCCATATCCGGCCGGGGCGGCGGAATTGGGGCCGTAGTCAGGCTGGATCGACAGACCGCTGGTCGCGATGTCGGATCCCCGCACGCCGCTCCTGGTCAGTGCCCCGGTGACCGCCCGCACCGCCCGGTTGGCAGCCTGCAGCGCGGCGCTGACCGTGCTCCCACTGGTCTGCACCCCCATCGACAGGACCAGCTGATTGGGGGTGCCCGACACGGTGCCGGTGCCGGTGACGGTGATCCTGGAGCCGGCCGGCCCGGCTGGCAGGCCACCAGCCGCCGTAGCGGCGGAGGCGGGGCCGCCCTGGGCCGCACCAGCGGCGAAGGCGCCGACCAGCAGGGCGGCCGCAGCCGCCCCGGTCACGAGCGCACGCTGGGTGGAAGTGAGGGACAAAGCCATCTATGCCTCCTGATCGGCGGAAATGATCACCGCTTCGACGCGCGGCCGGTCCCGCCGGTTCCGCCAGGTTCAGGCCCGGTCAGCGGCGCTGGTCATGGCGCGGGTCTCGGCCTTCACGATGTTGGAGCGGGACAGGATGGCGATGCCGGCCGCGGCGGCCACCCCGCCGGCCACCTGGAGGGCGAAGTGAGCCGGGGATGACGCCAGGCGCTCACCGAACACGGTGGCACCGATCACGACCGCGCCGACCGGCTCCAGCGTGTCGATGACCGGCAGGCTCAGCGACAGGGCACCCGCGCCGAACGCGCTCTGGCCGAACAGCGCACCCAGCAACCCGGTAGCCATGAGGGCGTAGGGCTCCCAGTTCGCCAGGATCGCCATGCCATCGGCCGAGAGCAGGTCCACGGTGCTCTTGGTGAGCGCGTCGAGCAGCCCGTACAGAGCGCCCGCCGCCGCTGCCAGCCAGACCACCTGTGCCCGGCCACGCACCCGCAGCGCGACCGCCCCCGCGCCCGCCACCATCACCCCCACGGCGATGAACACCGGCAGCCACGCCCCGGGGGGTGGCACAGCCAGGCCGCCGGCCGGCGGGGAGACGGCGAGGAATATCACGATCCCGGCGGTGACGGTCAGCGCCCCAAACGCGTCCTGGCGGGTGATCCGGCGCCGGTGCCTGCGTGCGATCAGCGGCAGGGCGAACAGGACGTCGGTGGCCGCCAGTGGCTGCACGAGCGTCAGCGGGCCGAATGCGAGCGCGACCCCCTGGATGACGAACGAGAACGCGGCCAGGGCGACGCCGCCGATCCAGCGCGGCTGCCGCACCAGATGCAGCAGCAGCGAGAGACGCAGCGCATTCTCGCCGGACTCACGGGCTACTCCCTGCTGGACGAGTGACCCGACCGCGAAGCAGAACGCTGCGGCGAGCGCGCCGATGACGGCAATGGTGGTCGCCACAGAGCGGATGCCCTTCCCGGGGGGTTGCCTCCCCCGGTTCCATCATCTGCGGTGGTGACCCGGCCGGGACCACCGGGACACCAGGACGGGCTGTTCGTCCACACCAGCGGTGATAGACGTCCCTATTCAGGCAGGCGGTTCCCATGCGACGCTCGTTATATGAGCCTGAGATTCCCCCGGCGCGGAGGCGGCGGCCGCCAGGCGGCCCCCACCACCAGGCCTATCTCGCCAGCGGAGGACGGCGGCACCTGGGCGCCGGACTCGCCGCTCACCATTCCCGACCACGCGTGCTGCTGCACGGCGAAGCCGATGGTGAAGGTCATCATGCCAGCGACGGCGTCCCGGCCCCATCCGGTGGATCTGTGGCTGTGCGGGCACCACTGGCGGGTCTCCCGCCCGGCCATCATCGCCGCCGGCGCGACCGTCTACCAGGTGGGCACGCCCGATGCCGGGACGCAGCCCGACCCCCGGGCGGCTGTGGCACACAGCTGAGCTAACGACCTGCCCGCCGGACCGGCACCGCGATCAGTGCCACCGCTACCGCAAGCAGGATCACACCCCCGGCCAGCAGCCCGATCGCTACCCCAGTCAGTGCGGGCACGGTTGCCCCGGCCTCAGCACTGACCGCGACCCCTGCCGAGGCGTCCGCGTTCATCACAACCAGCATCCAGTTGCCATCGCGGGCCGGCCAGATCAGGGTCTGAGTGCCGGCACCGCTCACCTGCGTAACCCAGATGCCAGCGGTACCTGGATTGCGTGGCACCGCGGTGCCGTCGTGCAGGACATAGATGCTGTGACCGCTGGCGAACCCGGTCAGTGTCGCATACCGGGCACCGGCCAGGTACGACCTGGCGGCACCGGCGGGGGCCACCCCGACGAACACCGGCCTGGCCGGATTGGCGGGGGTGACCCGGATCCGGACCCGGCCCAGCACCGAGGTGGCGGGCCAGTCCGCGGGCCCGCCGGGCAGTTCGACGGAGTCGCTGGTCACGGCGTAGCCGCTGGTGCTGATGGCTCCGGTGTGCGCAGTCAGATAGCCGTCCTGGCGCTGGGTCTGGTCGGCCCACAGGGCCGCGCCACCCCCGGCCAGTGCCCCCACCGACATCAGTGCCAGCACGGCTCCCACTACCACCGAGACAATGCGCCCGGCCGTCCAGCGTGACGACGGTCCCGGAGCGGCGGCCAGGACATCGGGCTGGGTGCTGGCCATCGCGATCCCCTCTCGTTGACCCGACGTTAACGCCGGGCAGGGTGAGGCTGGTGAGGGCCTGATGTCCCCCACTGCTGGGCCGTTTGGCGGTAGTCCGGGCGGGCCGCCCGTGACCATGCTGGAGCGGGCCGGGGAGGTGTCATGGCGGTCATCCGGGTGCAAGGACTCACCAAGATCTACCGGGGCGGGCAGGTAGGGATCACTGAGCTCGATCTCGACGTCGAACCAGGCGAGGTGTTCGGTTTCCTGGGCCCCAACGGGGCTGGCAAGACCACCACCCTGCGCTGCCTGATGGACCTCATCCGCCCCACCAGCGGCCGGATCGAGATTCTCGGCCGCGATCCCCGCCGGGACGTGGGCCTGCGCCGCCAGGTCGGCTACCTTCCCGGCGAGCTCGCGCTCTACCAGAACCTGTCCGGAGGTGCCCTGCTGACCTGGATGGCGCGCATGCGCGGCATGAGCGACCTGCGCTACGGCCACCAGCTCGCCCAGCGTCTCCAGCTGGATCTCAGCCGCCACGTGCACGACCTTTCCCGTGGCAACAAGCAGAAGCTGGGGGTCGTGCTGGCACTCATGCATGAGCCAGTGGTGGCGCTGCTCGATGAGCCAACCAGTGGCCTGGACCCGCTTGCCCAGCAGGAGTTCGCCGCCATCGCAGACGAGGCACGCGCGGCGGGCCGCACGATCGTGCTCTCCTCCCACGTGCTGTCGGAGGTGGAACAGGTCGCGGGCCGGGTGGCGATCGTGCGTGCGGGCCGGCTGGTGGTGGTGGACTCGGTGGGCGCACTCAAGCGCCGGGCACTGCGCAGGTTCGAGCTGGAGTTCGCGGGCAGCCCGGATCCGGCGCCCTTCCGCGCCGTGGCGGGGGTTCGTGAGGCCGTGGCGTCGGGGCGGTTCCTGCGCTGCGCGGTGACCGGCCCGGTCGGGCCGCTGCTGCGGGCAGCGGCAGCGGGCGACCTGGTCAACGTGATCAGCCACGAGCCCGACCTGGAAGAGATCTTCCTGAGTTACATCCGGGGAGGCGCGGGCGATGTCCATGCCGGTGCTGACAAAGACGCTGCGTGATCACCGGGCCGGGATCATCGGCTGGTGTGTGGCGATCGGCCTGCTCGCGGTGATGGATCTGGCGGTGTTCCCGACCGTGCAGCGGATGTCCGGGCAGATGCAGGATCTCCTCAAGAGCTACCCGGAAGCGCTGAAGGCGATGTTCGGGCTGGGCAGCGACTTCGGCACCGGCCCCGGTTACCTGGATTCGGAGTTCTTCTCGTTCCTGGGCCCGCTGGTGGTGCTGGCGGCCGGCATCGGATTCGGTGCGGGCGCGACCGCGGCCGAGGAGGAGCGCGGGACTATCGACTGGCTGATGTCCGCCCCGCTCAGCCGCGGCCGCGTGATCGTGGAGAAGGCACTGGGCGTGCTGCTGGCCGTGCTGGCGACCAGCGCGGTGCTGACCGTGGCGCTGCTCATCGGCTCGCCCGCGGCGGGACTGGGGCTCGGGACGGCCGGCATACTCGCCGCCACCGTGTCGCTGACCCTGCTCGGCTGGGCTTTCGCGTCGGTGTCAGTGATGGTGGGTGCCGTCACCGGCCACCGCTGGATCGCCACCGGCGCAGCGGTCGCGCTGGGCCTGGGCGGGTTCCTGCTCACCTCGCTGGCACGGATCGTTCCTGACCTCGAGTCCTGGCGCTGGCTGTCCCCGTTCACCTGGTACGCCTCCGGCGACGCGCTGGCGGGCCGGCTGCATGCCGGGTACCTGGCCGCGCTGGCCCTCACCACCGTGGTGGCACTGGCAGTCGCGGGCCTGGCCTTCCAGCACCGCGACCTCGGCACCTGATCCGTCCCGGGTCACAAGCCGACCCACACGCCAGCCCCGGCCGCACGCGCCTTGCGGAACGCGTGTGCCGCCGCCGCGAGGTCCTCCACCCGTCTCTCACTTCCCCCCTCAGCCAGCGTGACAGCCACCCCGACGCCGACGCCCACCGCCACCCGCCCAGCGGCGGGTACGAGTCCTCGCCGACCGTGACCCGGTGATCCCGCCGCCGGGCTGCGGCGCGCCGTTTCACCCGGCCGCGGGCGCGTCGCCGACCCGCGCGAGGATCTTGTGCGTGGCGTCGAGGATTTCCTGCTGCCTGCCCGGCATGTCCTTGCTGGCGAAGTTGTCCAGCAGGGCCAGCACCTTGTCCTGGCCGTGCAGGATGGTGAGCTGCTGCTTGGCCATCTCGTGCAGGGCGATGAGTGTCTCATGATCGGCGATCGCCCGCTTGTCGCTGGCTGCCTGCGCCCGGTTGGCGCTCACCTGCAGCGAGATCATGATCGACAGCTGCGGCAGGTTGAGAATGGTGAGCAGCAGCGGCCACGGCGTCTTGTCGAAGCCGACGACGTTGCCCAGGAACAGCCACATCACGATCCCGATGGTGATGAACAGGAAGACCCACATCGACCCGCAGACCTTGTTTACCCCTGCCGCGATCTTGTCGAGCGGGCTGTCGCCGCGCACATGCCGCGATACGACCAGTCTGGGAACGTGAAGCTGCGGCGCCTTACGGATCTCCTCAGCACGCTGGGCCACCCGGGCGGCAGCGGCGGCGTTGGCCCTTACTGCTGATCTCGCAGTGGCGGCGCGAGCGGACTGCAGTGACTCAGCGGCCTGATGCCCGGGCCGGGTCGCGGTGTCGGTCATGGGGGAACCTCCGGAGGTGGCAGCGGCATCGTGGCCAGCCACGGTGACCCAGCGCCGGGAGGCCGGTACCGGTCAACCTAGCGCGGCAAACGGTGAGGAACCATGGGGTACGCCACGTCTCGCCCGGTCAGGGCTGTGGCGGGCCCGCCGCTTCCTGGGAGGGCCCGGGTGGTGCAGCGCAGGCCCAGGAAGCAGCCCAGGCACGACATCAGGTAGGCCAGGGCAGGCGTGAGCAGCCCATAGGAGAAGTTGTGAACTGTAAGCACTTGCTCCTGCCCCCTCGGCCTGATCTTTTTCCGCGTTCCCACCCGGCCAGGGCAGGTGAAGGGCTCGCGCCCGGCGAGATCGATTGGTCGATAATCATGACATAGCGGCCCGGCCGCACTCAGGCGGGTCAGATGTGCATCCCGCCGTCGACGGACAGGGTCGCCCCGGTCACAAACGAACTACCCGAGCATGCCAGATACAGGACGGAACGGGCGATCTCCTCGGGGCAGGCGTGGCGCGCCAGCGGGACCCTCGCCTCGAAGATGCGCGCGGCAACGTCCGGCGGTGCGCCGGTCGCCGTCACCTCGATGTCTCGCTGGAAGTCGGTGTCCGTCGGCCCCGGGTGCACCGAATTCACCCGGATCCCGCGTGCGGCCGCTTCCTTGGCCGCCGTCCGCATCAGCCCGACCTGCGCATGCTTGGCCGTGGCGTAGCCGCTGATGCCGGCGTCGGAGGTGAGCCCCACCACGCTGGAGTTGATGATCACACTCGCCCCGTCGCGCAGGTGCGGGAGGGCATGCTTGAGCAGGTGAAACGCGCCCAGCACATGGACGTCGAGCACGCGCCGGAACACCTCGGTGGGGTATTCGGTGATGGGGGCGATGGCGCCGCTGATCCCGGCGTTGCTGAACAGGACGTCAAGGCCGCCGAACCTGTTCACCGTCTGCGCCACCGCCGCGATGACCTGCTCCTCGTCGGTGACGTCGGTGACACTC
>DPMS01000507.1 GCA_003541285.1 Actinomycetota bacterium | reverse complement strand
TCGCCGTCCCGGTCAGCGTGGCGGACCTGGGTGACTGGGAGAAGATGACGTCACTGCTGGCCGCCCAGGAACCGCTTTGGGAGCCGGGCACGGTGAGCGGATATCACGCGGTCACCTTCGGTTTCCTGGCTGGCGAGATCGTCCGCAAGATCACCGGGCAGAGCCTTGGCCGGTTCTTCGCCGACGAGGTCGCCGGGCCGCTCGGCGCGGATGTCCACATCGGCCTGGCGGAAAGTGACCTGGGGCGGTGCTCGGAGTTGCAGGCTCACTGGTTCACCCATGATGAGCGCGCCCTCCTGCGCGAGCGGTATGCCGCCGCCCACCCCGCCATGGCCCAGGCGCTGACCAACCCGTCGCTGAAGGGCGCCGAACCCAACGACCGGGCATGGCGCCAGGCGGAGATCCCGGCTGTCAACGGCCACGCAACCGCGCTGGGCCTGGCCACCGTTCTCGGGTCGCTGGCGGACGGCTCGGAGCGCCTCGTGCGGGCGCCGACCATCCGTGCCGCACGCACCGGCCAGGGCCGATGCGATGACCTGGTGCTGGGTGAGCCGGTGGAGTTCGCCCTCGGGTACCAGCTTTCGGGCCCGGAGGGTCACTTCGGCCCCGAGCCGGCCGCGTTCGGCCACGACGGTTTCGGCGGATCGGCGGCCTGTGCCGACCCGCAGCGGGGCATGGCCTTCGCCTATGTCATGAACCGCATGGGCTGGGGTCTCGCCGATGACCCCCGCAAGATGGCGCTGCTCGGTGCCCTCTACCGGAGCCTGGGCCGGGGCACAGCGGGCGCCGTCACGGCCTGACCGGCGGGAGTACGCTGAACCCGTTACCCCGGAGCGGAGGTTACCGTGCTCGCGACTCCGGCGCTCACGGCGCCCGCGCTGCTTCGTGCCGCTCTGTCCGCCGTCGGCGGCCATGCCGCTGGGCAGTGGTTCGCGCTGGCAGCCGCCCTCCGGCCAGGTGGGCTGGTGGCGCTGGCCGCGATTACGCTCACCTGCCTGCTCGTCGCGCTGCTCGCCCAGGGTGCACGGATCGCCGCCGCGGTCACGGCCGCCCCGCTGCTATCGGTCACGGCGGCCCTGCGTGAGAAGTCGTGGCGGGCCGGCTTCGTTTCACAATGCGATCCCGACGCGGCAGGCAGAACCCGCCCCAGAGCGCCCACGGGGAGCCCGGCGGCCACCTGCCCTGCCGTTCTCACCCGATCCTGGCTGGGCCAGCGCCAGGCACGTCAGCACGGCCGTCTCCAGTCGTCATCCAGCTTCTCGTGACCCACTGGAGGGGTAACCGTCATGTCTGCTCTGCTTGCTGTGCCTATCGATGCTGCCTACTGGCTGGTGTCCGCGCTCGCGGGCGTTCTTGCCCCACTCCCGGGCGGGCTGGCTGCGGCTGCGGCGATCGTCGCCTTCACGATCGGCGTTCGGCTGCTGGTTCTTCCGCTTGGCTACTACGCATTCCGGGGTGAGCGCGCCCGTGCCCGCCTGGCGCCCAAGGTCGCCGCCCTTCACCGCCGCCACGCTCATCAGCCAGAACGCTTGCAGCATGAGCTGGCCACCCTCTACCGGCAGGAGGGCGGCTTGTTCACGGGCTGCCTGCCGGCCCTGCTCCAGGTGCCGTTCTTCGCTGTCGTGTACCGGCTCTTTCTGTCCGCCCGGATCGCCGGCGGGCCCAACGTCCTGCTCAGGCAGCATCTGCTCGGTGTGCCGCTCGGCAGCCACTGGCTCAGCGGGGCCGGCCCGCTCAGCGCACAGGGGCTGGTCTTCTGCGGCCTATTCGTCCTGCTCGCCCTGATTGCCATGATCTCCGTCCGGCTGGCGCGCCGGCTCGCCGGGCCCGCCGCTGCCCAGCCGGCCGCTGCCCAGCCGGCCGGCCCGGGCGGGATCACTGGTGTGCTGGCCCGGATCCTGCCATTCGCGGCCGTGGCGATCGCCGCCCTGGTGCCACTCGCCGCCGGCCTGTACCTGCTCACCACCACAGCGTGGGCGGCGGGCGAACGGCTGCTCTTTCGCCGCCTGGCCCCGGCGTGGAAAGGTGGGGGTCCCGCCGCGGGTGTGTAACCTCTTCCCAAGGAGGTCACCACATGCACCAGCCGCCTGTTCCGCATGTCGCCAGCACCGACCCGGAGATCGCAGAACTCATCAACGCCGAAGCGCGGCGGCAGTTCGAGAAGATCCGGATGATCCCGTCGGAGAACTACGTCTCGGTGGCAGTGCTGGAGGCAGCCGGCACGGTGCTGACCAACAAGTACTCCGAGGGGTACCCGGGCCGGCGTTACTACGAGGGCCAGCAGTTCATCGATCCGCTGGAGAAGCTGGCGGCGGACCGGGCGCAGGCGCTGTTCGGGGTGGACCACGCCAACGTCCAGCCGTACTCGGGCTCACCTGCCAACCTCGCCGTCTACCTGGCGTTCCTGGCACCGGGGGACACGGTGATGGGCATGTCGCTGCCGATGGGCGGCCATCTGAGCCACGGCTGGCCGGTCTCGGTGACGGGCAAGTGGTTCCGCTCCGTGCAGTACGGAGTGCGGGCCGATACCGGCCGGGTGGACATGGACGAGGTGAGCGACCTGGCCCACAGGGAGCGACCGAGGGTCATCTACTGCGGCGGCACGGCGATTCCGCGCACGATCGACTTCCCCGCGTTCGCCGAGATCGCCGCGGATACCGGGGCGCTGCTGGTCGCCGACATCGCCCATATCGCCGGCCTGATCGCGGGTGGCGCGCACCCCTCGCCGGCCGGGTACGCGCCGGTGATCACCACGACGACGCACAAGACCCTGCGCGGCCCGCGCGGCGCCATGATCATGTCCACCGCTGAACACGCGGCCGCGCTGGACAAAGCCGTCTTCCCGGGCCTGCAGGGTGGCCCGCACAATCACACCACAGCGGCGATCGCGGTGGCACTGCGCGAGGCGGCGCGGCCGGAGTTCCGCGCCTACGCCCACCAGGTGGTCGCGAACGCCAAGGCCCTGGCCGCGGCGCTGATCGAACGCGGCTTCGACCTCGTCTCCGGCGGGACCGACAACCATCTCATCCTGATCGACCTGACCGCCAAGGGCATCGCGGGCAAGCCCGCGGCCAAGGCGCTCGACCGGGCCGGCCTCGAAACGAACTACAACACGGTGCCGTTCGACCCCCGCAAGCCGTTCGACCCGTCCGGCCTGCGGATCGGCACCCCGGCGCTGACCACCCGCGGGCTGACCGAGCAGCACATGCCGCAGGTCGCCACCTGGATGGACGAGGCCGTCTCGGCGGCGCTCAAGGAGGACGAGGCGGCCATCGGGCGGATCGCGGGCGAGGTCCGCGACCTGCTCGCCGGATTCCCGATGGTCGGCTGGGCGCCAGGTTCCTGACCTAGGAAAGGCATCACTTCCCGGGTGACGCGGGGGAGTGGCCCAGGTGGTCGTCACCGCCCAGGCCACTCCCTTTTAGCCACGGCAAACCTGGCTGACGGGAGAACGGGGTTGTATGTGCCGTCGCACATGATCCCCACCAGCAGGAACTACCGCTCAGGCCCATGGTGCTCCCGCAGTGTATGTCCGGTCAAATGCTCTTCAGAGCTGTTTGTCCGGTTGGGCGGGCCGCCCGGTTCCGAACCCCGCCTGCTGGTCCGGGCCAGATCAGCCCGCAGGCGGGCGGCGGGCGGGTTTTCCTGCCGCCGCCCCACGAAAAGCGCGGACGCCAGCGGGACGCCCCGGCTTCAGGCAGCAGCACCATAGTTCAAGCCTGCCCGGAGGGTTTTCGGCTGACGCCGAAGTATGCCCGCGCCGGCTGCGCCCGGCCGCCGTGCGGCGCGCTGATGAGGTAGCGGAGCGGCGCGGACCAGGGCAAGCCCCATCCTGAATGGAGCGGTGCTCTCTTCGCGTTCCGATGCTCTGCTATAATCGGGTCGTGAACGCCAGCCGAACCGCGCGCGAGCGGGTCCGGGCGGAACTCACCCGCGAGATCACCGAGACCGCCCGCAGGCACCTGGCCACCTCCGGTGCGGCCGGGCTGTCCCTGCGGGCGGTCGCCAGGGACCTGGGGATGGTTTCCTCGGCTGTCTACCGGTACTTTCCAAGCCGGGACGACCTGCTCACGGCATTGATCATCGATGGCTATAACGCGATCGGGGCTGCTGTCGAGAAGACCGACGGTGCCTGCCGCCGCGATGACCATGCCGGCCGGTGGCTGGCCGGGTGCCGCGCGATCCGGGACTGGGGACTGGCTCACCCGCACGAGTACGCCCTGGTGTATGGCTCGCCCGTGCCTGGCTACCGGGCGCCCGAGCAGACGATCGGTCCCGCGTCGCGGGTCGCCGGGGTGCTCGGGAAGATCATCAGTGATGCCTACGCCAGCGGGGCTCTCGACCCGCCCGGGTTCTGCCCGCCGGTGCCGGAGTCGTTCGCGCCCGACGCCAGCGGGCTACGGGAGTCGGTCCTGGCCGGAGTGCCCGACGGCATCGCGGCCCGGTCGCTGGCCGTCTGGGCCAGCGTGTTCGGCATGGTCAGCTTCGAACTGTTCGGCCAGTTCGAGAATGTGGTCTCCGACCGGGCCGCATTCTTCGATCACACGGTGGCCTGCCTCGGCCGCCTGATAGGCCTGCCCGCCAGTGGCTGATCGTGGACACTTTCCCGTGCATATAGCGGGAAAGTGTCCACGGTCATGAGCCTGGTGCTGCCGGGACGGCGCCAAAGTCATGATCACTACGAGGCGGAAGGATCGCGGGGGAGTGCAGATTCCCCAGATCCCGTTGTGCCGATCTTGATTCGAATATAGATTCGATTTAAGCACTGCCTGGACTTCCCCGTGGGCGGTTAACACAACCTGGGAGAGCTGGCACGTGAGCAGGGTGTACGGGGAGCCGGTCGATGTCTGGGTACGGGACGGCAGGGCGGCCAGGTTCGTCTGGCGGGGGCGGCTCTACCCCGTGCTCAGGGTGCTCGAGAACTGGGTGGTCAGCCGGGAGTGGTGGGAACAGCAGGAGCCGGACCGGGAGCCGGGTGGCGGGCAGGACCGGGGTGAGCATGGCCGGGAG
>DPMS01000315.1 GCA_003541285.1 Actinomycetota bacterium | reverse complement strand
GCGGTCCGCACCTGCGCGGCCGACGAGGCGACCTGGCGCAGCATGCCCGCCGGGTCCTCCTCCTCCAGCAGCGCCCCGTTGTCCAGGCGCTCCTGTGCGCCCACGGTCACGTTGCCTCTCCCGGGCGCCGGGCCTCATCCACCAGCAGGACGGGAATGTCATCGCGCACCGGGTATGCCAGGCCGCAGGCCTCGCTCGTGCAGACGAGTTCTGCGCTGGACTCATCGCTGCGCAGGGGGGCCCGGCAGGCCGGGCAGACCAGGATTTCAAGCAGCCAGTCGTCGATCTTCACAACGCCTCCAAGGAAAGTGGAGCGGCCAGCGCGGCCTCCGCTGCGCCCGGCCTGCCCGGGCCCGCGGTGATTGATCCTGCGGAACTGGGGGGTTATCCGTTTTCGCGCACAATATGCAGGACCTCATCTCGCAACGCCGCCAGGGTCGTCTCGTCCCGGGCCTCCGCATTGAGGCGCAGCAACGGCTCGGTGTTTGACGGGCGCAGATTGAACCACCAGCGGTCGCCGGTCACGGTCAGGCCGTCCAGGTCATCGGTGGTGATCCCGGGCCGCGACCCGAACGTCTGGCGGACGGACCCGATCACGCCTGCCTGGTCGTCGACCTCGCTGTTGATCTCACCGGTGGCGACGTACCTGCCATAACTGGCCAGCAACTGCGACAGCGGGGCATCCTGGCCACCGAGTGCGGCCAGGACGTGCATCGCCACCAGCATGCCCGAGTCGGCGAACCAGAAGTCCCGGAAGTAGAAATGGCCGGAATGCTCGCCACCGAAAACNNCCGTGCTCGGCGATGATCTCGGGCACCGCCAGCGACGTGATCAGGTTGTGGATGATCGTCGCACCCGGCTCGCGCGCGAGTTCGCGGACCGCGATCAGCGCGGTCAGCACTGACGGTGAGACGATCCCCGCCTGCTCGTCCACCACGAAGCACCGGTCGGCATCGCCATCGAAGGCCAGGCCGATGTCGGCGCCGGACTCGATGACCGCCCGCTGCAGGTCGCGCAGGTTGGCGGGATCGATCGGGTTGGCCTCGTGGTTGGGAAACGTACCGTCAAGCTCGAAATACAAGGGCACCAGCGTGACCGGCAGGCCCTCGAACACCTTGGGGACGGTGTGGCCAGCCATGCCGTTGCCCGCGTCCACCGCCACGGTGAGGGGCCGGATCGACGACAGGTCCACCAGCGACTTGAGGTAGCCAGCGTAGCCAGGCAGCAGATCGCGCGCCGTTATCGTGCCGGTGCCGGCGGCCTGCGGGGGGGTGCCGGCCGCGGCCATCTCCGCCAGTTCGGTCAGGCCCGAGTCCTCCCCCACCGGCTTGGCGCCGGCCAGGCACAGCTTGATCCCGTTGTACTTCGACGGGTTGTGGCTCGCTGTGATCATCGCCCCTGGGATGTTGAGGCTGCCACTGGCGTAGTAGAGCAGGTCGGTGGAGCCCAGCCCGGCAGCGATGACATCCGCACCCTGCGCGCACGCGCCGCGGCCGAACGCTTCCGCCAGCGCCGGGGACGAGGTGCGCATGTCATGCGCGGTGACCACGGCAGGGGCGCCGGTCAGCCGGACGAACGCCGCGCCAACCGCCTCCGCGACCCCCTCGTCCAGTTCGTCGGGAACGATGCCGCGGATGTCATATGCCTTGAAGATCTTCGCGTACTGGCCCACTTCGGCTTTCCTCCCCTTAGTCCGCCCGAGGGCACCTGTCCGCCCCATGCGCCGCAAGGTGGTCTGACCCCATGCACGGGAAACGAGCCTACCGGCCAGCCTCATCCCCCCGGGCGGTCATCGGGTCCACCGCAGCCCGGGCCGAGCGCTGGTGGACCCGCGTCCGGTCATGAGGGCGGCTGGCCCCGCTCCTCCGGAGACGAGCGCAGGACCCGCAGGTGACCCCGCCGCCCGACTTCGATTCCCTGGCCTACCGGCTCGGTGCCGGAGGGAGGCAGCACAGCCTCCCTGACCGCGTTGGCAAGCGCCTCCAGGTCATCGGCCTCGCGCGGGACAGGGTCCACCGGTTCGGCCGGCAGCCGGACCACGTCCCAGCCCCGGGGGACGGTGAGCCGCCCCGCGTGAGCCGCACACAGGTCGTAGCAATGCGGTTCCACGTACGTGGCCAGGGGGCCCAGCACGGCGGTGGAATCACGGTAGACATAGGTGAGCGTGTACAGGGCGGGGTGTTTGCAAGCTGGCCGGGAGCAGCGGCGGGACTTCACAAGCCCGCCTTGCCCGTAGCATCCGGAATTCCGGCCACCGCTGTCACGGCAAGCTCGCGTGTCCCCCCTGTGGCATGTCCACGCACATCGCTCACAACGGCAGACCGTACCGATCCGGAACCGCTAACGCCACCACCCGGGGCACTCTGCACGGCTCGTGTCTTGCGGCCCGGTCGGCCAGGCCGGCACCCGCACCCGGGCGGGCCGGCAGGCCGGGCAGCTGTGCAAGGGTTACGCTCAGGGATTGTGCAGACCGGTGATGGGGGCCGCCCCGAGCGCGCCGCCCGCATCAGGCGCCGCGACCGGCATGGCCGGGGGCTGCGTGGGGTCCTGGCTCCGCCGGGTGTGCCACTACACCGCACCCGGGCGCAGCGGTTCGATGACCTCGTCCTGCAGGCGGTGGCCCGGCTGGAACCACGCTGGGAAGCCCACCTCGCTGGCGTCGAGATCGCCGTCGAGGAGATCCCGCCCCCCGCTGCGGTGGCACCCGGTACTGCGGTATCCGGCCCGGTGCCGCTGGCCAGGCTCGACCCGGGGTCCAGCCGGATAACGCCACCAGCGGCAGGCTGGCCGGGCGTCACCGGCCCGGACGTCAC
>DPMS01000312.1 GCA_003541285.1 Actinomycetota bacterium | reverse complement strand
CTGGGAGGGGGAGGGGGGGGGGCGGTTCCCCGCCGATACGCCGCTGGCCAGGGACACCAGGTGGATCGAGATCGACGGCGAACGGGTCGGGCTCGACCGCGAGCCGCCCGCGATCGAGGTGGCGGTCCAGGAACTGCCCGGCCAGGATCCGGCCATGAGCTACCTGTGGCGGCAACTGGCCGCTTCCGAGCGCCTCCACGGGCCGCAGGAAGGTCTCGACGCCGCGGTCGACGCGCTGGTCGCGGCGGGCGCGGTGCACCCCGCTGCCCCGGAGCTCGCCGACCTGCGGGCGGTGCTCGCCGTGCTCGGGCACGTCGCGATGCCGCCCGGCGGGATCCGCGCGCTGCCGGAACCGTGGCAATCGCTGCTGGCCGGCGGTCGCCTGGAGGGCGGACCCGGTGGCGAGGTTGTGATCGGCGCCGTCACGCCGGAGTTCGACGGGATCAGCGTGGCGGTGATGAGCCTGGAAACGGAGGAGGAAGGCTTCGAGATCGAGGTCGAGACGACGGCCAGGCGGTTGCGAACCTTGCCGTTCGAGACGGCGATCGAGGATACCGGGGTCGCCTGGTGGGCGGCCGATGACCGCGGCAACCACTACCTCGGTGAGATCGGTAGCTGGGGCGGCGATGACCAGCACAGCGAGGGCACCGTCAGCTTCTGGCCGGCCCTTGATCCGAAGGCGGCACGGCTCGACCTGATGCCGACGGCGAAGACGGCGCGCGCCGTGATCACGGTGCCGCTGCCCTGGGCGGCGGCTGGGGCCCGGTGATGAGCAGCTGGTGGGCTGGGCTGCCGGCCGCGCAGGCCACGATCAGCTGCGGCGGGCAGGAGCACCGGCTGCGCTGGCAGGCGGGCGAGCTGCTGGCACTCGATCACGGCGACGCCGACGCCGAGCGAACTCTCGCGGCACTCGGCGGGCAACGCTGCGGCTGCGTGGACATGCTCGATGCCTGGCACCGCCACGTCGGCGACCTGCGCGTCCTGGTCCTCGCCAGCCGCGGCCTCACCGATCAGCTCAGCCCGCAGCCGGGTCCGGCGCGGCCGGGCGGCGCCGGCTTCGCCCGGCTGGCCGGCGGCCTCACCCCGGTTCGCGCACGCCGCGGCTGGGCGTCCTATTCCGCTTCGGCCGCGTCGGTCGCGCACCTGACCGCGGGGCGAGGGCCAGCGCTCCCGGCGCCTGCCACGGCGGACCCCGAAGACGAGCTGATCGACCTGCTCCAGCTTGGCGGGTGCCTGCCTGACCGGCTCGCCGCCACCATCGCGGCCGGGTGGTCGCCGCGGCTCAGCCAGCCAGATGAGGCGGCCAGGCGCGCGCTCCCGCGACTGCACGCAGCGCTCTACGGCCGGGCCACTGCGGCCCTGCGAGCGTGGCTCGGCAAGCCCGCTCTCGCGGTGGACCTGCAGATGATCGACGGCCGGCGACAGCCAGGCCTGTCGCAGCGCGAGGAAGGCATCCGCGCCGAGCTGCCGTTCGGCTGGCTCGTGGACGTCTGGGCGAAGGGCCTGGCCGTGACGGCGGGCCGGTTCTGCCTCGCCACCACGCACTCCGGCGGCCGCTGGGTCCTGTCCACCGTCAGGCCCGACCTGCTGGAGCCGCGTCCGCTCACCGTCGAACTGCCCGCCGACCAGTAGCCGCCCGCCGGGCACGCCTCGGCGAGCGCGCTGGAGCGCAAGGGCTCCGCGAACACCTGGGGGTCACCAAAGGGGAGCTGACGGTCCGGCCCGGCGCCCATGAGTACTGGGATGCGCGGGCCGCGGGGGCGTGCCGGGTTGCACGAGGTCCTGTTGCTGGTGGCGGCCGCCGGGGTGCTGTGCCCGACCTCGGTCGCCGAGGTGTGTTTCGAGTGGGTGAAGCTGACACCGGCGGGGCTGCGGGTGAGCTTCCACGTGACCCCCCGATCCCGGCGGTGAGCTTCCTGCGCCGGACGTGCCGATGCGGCAGGCTATGTCGGAGATCTCGCTCGCCAACGACACCGGTCACTTGTATGACGTGGCCATTGACGGCCTGGGCGGGGGCCGACCGAATTGGGGTCGGCAGGAATGGCACGGGCAGGTGCTCGCGGAGCCGAACCTGGCCGGGATGCCCGCCTGGGTTGAGTTCACCCCGGCGCGTGCGGGCGCATCGGGCCTGGTCGCGTTCTGCCGCCCGCCCAGGTGCCGGTGGACGTAAGCGAGCCGCCATGGCCGACCCCGGCGGAGTGCTACCTGGCCCCGCTCGCGCCAGTCACCCATATCTCGATCAGCGACTCGGCCAGGGAGGCCTCGGCGGGACCGGAGGACACGGCGCGGATCGTCGCCACCGTGGCCGACAGCCTGATGGCGGCGGGTGCTTTGCCGATCAGCAGCACGCTGCTGCGCGACTTCCCCGCCAGCGGACCAGGCTGACGCACTGCGCTGGCCGACCGGTGGGGCCGCCGCGCCCACCAGCGCACCGCTCGGTTCCAGGCCGCCGAGCACCGGGCGCTGGCGGTGCGGCTGCCGCTGGAGCACGCCACCGCAGTGATCGAAGCATAGGCAGCAACAATTTGTCGATCACGACTCTGTAAGCGGCTAGTCCACGACCGGGAACGCCGGGTGACGGTCATGGCTGCCGTGGTCTCCGTGCTACCCCGGTCTCGGGAGGGGCCACCTCACGGCCGGATCGTCGCCCTGGCCAGCGGCGACGCCGGATGGTCATTACTAGCGATCACCGGCCAGGCTCGCCTTGCTGTCTCCTCGCCGGTAGTACATGGGCCCCAACGCACCGGCCGACGTGTTCGTTGTATGAGATGGAAGGCCGATGACCGGGGAGCGGCATGGCGAGCTGGCAGCAGACACTTACCGAGCTGGCCCGCGACCAGGCCGGGTCGCTGAAGCGCCAGGCCTTCCTGCTGTGCGGGGATGACGGGCCAGGCCGAGGACCTGGTGCAGGACGCCCTGGTCCGGGCGTTCGCGCGGCCGCTTCGTGCCCCCCGGCCTGGCGCGGCTGAGGCATACGTGCGGGTGATCATGGTGAACCGGTTCATCGACATCGCGCGCAGGCGGTCGCGCTGGAACCGGGCGGCACCGCTACTTGGAGACGCCGAGGTGGCCTCCGACCCCGCCGACCAGGTGCTCAGCCGGGAGGTCATGCTGGCGGCGCTGGATGACCTGTCACCACGGCAGCGTGCCTGCGTGGTCCTGCGCTTCTACCGGGACCTGCCGGTGGCGCAGGTCGCGGCAGTGCTGGGCGTCGGGGAAGGAACGGTCAAGCGGTATCTGAGTGAGGCGATGACCCGGCTGGCCGCGCGCCTGTCTCCCGCTGACAACGGATAGCGTGGAAGGGATGAGGCCGATGACGTTCGACGAGCAGGATCTGCGCGAGCGCCTGGCGGCGGTAGCCGCTCAGGTCAGCCCGCCCCGCTTCACCGTTGAGGGGCTGACCGGCCGGATCCGGCGGCGCCGTGCCCGGATCATCGGACTGGTCTCGGGGTCATTGCTGGCAGTGGCTGCCATTGCCGTGGTGGTTCCGATTTCGCTGAACGGTAAGAGCACACCGCCGACGGCGGCGGCGCCAGGGGTCGTCCCGTTCAGCCCGTCGTTCACGGTGCGGGTGAATGGCCAGTCAGGAACGCGCCCGCAAGGGAGGCGGATACCCAGGTTTGCGGTCACTCCGGGCAAGCACCTGAGGATCAGCGTCGGCGTGACCGTCCCGGCGCACGCCAGGGTGGCAACCCTCACGCCCACGGTGACAGCCCTGTGGCTCGGCGTCTCCAGGGGCGTCCTTGGCACGCCGGGCGACATGCACCCGATCCTGGCGCACACCCGAAAGCCGTTCCCCCTGGGACTGCACACATTCAGCCTGCGGTGGACCGTGCCGGGCGGACTGCGTCGTGGGACCACCCGGTACCTGGTCGCGAACTGGGAGACCAAGCAGGCATCGGTGGCGCAGATCATCGCTGAGCTTGCCAGTCCCCGTACCTGAGGGGGAGAACTGAGGTATCAACGACGCGTAAGCACTTCGCATTGGCGTGGCTGGCGATCGGGGCACTGGCAGCGGTCACGGCGGGCTGCGCGGCGCGCGGGGCCCGCGGGGGGCCGACGATCGGCGCCTCCGTCGGCGGTTCGGTCTACAACCTGCGGGCCGCGCGCGCCGAGGCCGTGTCGCGCCCTCCATCATCCGAGGCCGATAGAGCTGGGCGTCGGCCGAGACGAGCGCGCCGCTGATCGCCTTTGTCGGGGTCGTCGTACTCGGTGAGCGTGCCGGTCGTGCCGCACCTCGTGGACCGACACGAGTTCTTCGTCGTTCCCGGTACGCCCGCCTCGGTGATCGGCTGGATGCAGCGCCACCGCCCGGCGGGCTCCCGCCAGGACGACTCCGGCGCCGGCTCGGCGGGCGAGCAGTGGACCTCGTTCGCCTTCACCTCGATCCACGGGTTCGCAGGCTGGCCCGACCTGGTCGTCAACGCGGTTCCGGCGCGCGGCGGCAGGGTCGCCGTGCGCGTCGACGCCCAGGTCGCGCCGCAGCCGCGGCTGCCTGGCAACGGCCGCGGCGCCGGGGATGTCCGCGTCATGGAACTCGGCACGATGCTCGGCTCGTTCGGCTACGAGCTGCGCTGCGACCCGGCCGGCGGGACCGTCCCGCACCCGGCGCGGATCTGCGCCGCGATCATGCGCCACCCGGCGCTGCTTTACAGCTTCCCGGGCCCCGGCCACTCCTGCCCGGCCGGCGCGCCGACGGTCTCGATCGCCGGCCGCTGGAACGGCAAGCCGCTGCACTCGAGGTTCTCGGTGTGCACCGGGGGCCAGGAGCAGCAGGCCGGTGCGTGGGCCGGGCTGCTGCCCAGCACGACCGCGCTCGGGACCGTCCACATCGACCGGGGGATCGGGCTGGTCAGCCTCGGCGAACGCGAGACGGCGGTGGTCGGCCTGCTGCGCGGCCCGCGGCACGCGCCAGGCCCGTGCCGGCGCTGCACGCGCAGCTTCGGCGCGGGCTTCTCGGTCGGCTACGGCGGCGGTTCCACGCAGCGGGCCGGCTGGACGGTGAGCTTCGCCCGGTCGCGGGTGACCCGGATCGAGAGCGACCTGGAGCTGACGGTCGCCGGAGCGGACGCGTCCAGCGGGCTGGCCAGCCTCCACCGCAGGCTGCCCAGCTGGCGCGTCCGGACGTGCGGCCCCAGCCGCGCGCTCGTGCACAGCTCGCCCGCCGGGCGGACGCTGGTGATCTACCGCGGCGCGGCCTTCCAGCGCGTGATCGTCACCACCGCGCGGTCCGGCTGCTGACGATCGGCCGGATCCCGGAATAGCGCCGGCTTCGGCCGACCCCCAGCATGTCGTCAGCCCGGCAACGGGTTGACGACCCAGGCAGCGAACAGACGGCGCGGTAGCGCGGGCAGGCCGTTTCAGGGTCAGCGTGGCGGTAGCTCGGCGGGCACCTCGCCGGCGAGGTGCGCGATGACCTTGCCGGCGACGGTGTCGAGCGCGGCGACTTCGCCGGCGGTGAGCAGGCACTGGTGCCGGTGCATAACCGGTTGTTATGCACGCAGCGGTCGTCAATCGGCGAGGCAATCGATCGTAATCGATCTGTCGCAGCCTGCCGAATCAGGAGGGCTCTCCGGGCTCACTGAGCGTAGCGGGGGCCACTGCACCGAGCATCTCAGGCGTCCCATGAGCCTCCACGTCAGCTGACCAGTATCACCGAATGGCTCCCACTTTGGCTCCCGGATGGAGCCCGTCAGCGGGCGTGACCGGGTTCTGACGTGGCCAGAGCCATCTGACCTGCAAGGACTCCGGTCCGGGATTAAGGCTCCACTACCGTGTGGCGTCTAAGCAATGCAAGAAGTCGAAGATCAGATTTCAAGATCACAACAGGCCCTTGACCTGCGAAAACGTGGAGCTAAGGAGATTCGAACTCCTGACCTCTTGCATGCCATTCCTGNNATCCGCAGGTCGGAGCGGATGCTCAGTCTGGCTGTGTCCAGCTGCCCCCGGAGCCGTCTGCGTGCGTAGTCACTTGATTAGTCACTGGCTTTGCGGCCCCCCGCAAGGCGTGAGGCTCTTTTCGAACACGATCAGCGGTGCCTTCATGAGCATAGGGACCAGCGACGCGCTGCGGCAACCACTCGAAGGCCAAGCCGCATATGGCTCTCCTTCAACTGTGAACATACAGCCGCCCACATCATGACCGGGACGGAACCGGCTGCGCCAGCCACCCCGGCCGCAGTCGCACGCCCGACCGGTGACAGCGAAGGTCGCGAGAACGCCTCCAGGTGGGGCCGGTGGGCACTGGCCGGGTCCGGCCAGACACCCAAGGATCGGCCCGACCTTGCCAGACCCGGAGGACACGCCCGTCTGCGCGGCTCCCTATTCTGCCCAGCCCTCCCTGCTGCATCCGCGTACCCGGCCTCGGTCCCGACCGCGAACCCGGCAATAAGCCTACCAGGAAACCCGCCAGCGCGCCCGCCGGTGAGGTAAACGAAACCACCTCAGGGTAACTCGCCGGTGCGGTGCCGGAAGGCGAGGCTTGCCAGCACAAGAATGCCATCGCGGGTGAGCCTTCCGCGTCCTGACCTGGTTGCCACGGCCATCTCCCGGCGCAGGCTTATTCGTGCGCCACCTCGGCGTGCGCCTCGCACGAGGATGCTACCTGGGCTGCCCATCACATCGTCTAGGTCTCCGCGCCACCGACGGTGACCATGCACGGTGAGCGGCACTTCATGGTCATCCGCAAGGTTGAGCAGCACAAGGTCGCCCCTAAGCCGGGGGACAGCAAATAGATAGGTCAGGAAGCAAAGCAGCAGGGCACCGAGCACAGCGCCGCCAATCATCGCCCATTGCATGACATCGATCGTACGGACATAGCTGCCGCCATAGTTAGCCCGGGCACCCGTCAGTCCACCCAGGGTGAAAGCAGGGAGCAGATTGGCCTTGATCACGGGTACCCAGGATGAACTGACCTGCCCGGTGACACTGAGGTGTCCGGTAAGGATTGTCCGGCCAGCGATCAGTCCACTGGCGCGCGGGATGGCCCATTGAAGATGTGCGGGAAGCGCCCGTGTCTGGCCAGGGCCAAGGCGGACCGTCACTGGCAGGCCGACCAGCTTCACAGGAAATCCTCCGACTTTTCTTGCGGCCAGCTTGGTGACCTCAATGTCAGTGAAATAAGGAATGTGAGAGGTGATCCTGACGACTACTGGTGCGCTACCCTGACCAAGGTCTAGAGCTGCCATATTCTCCCCGCTAACTGCGCTGACCGTCGCGCTGACACCTCGGTGCTCGTCAGCGGTCAGCAACCGGTGAATTGCTTTGGCCTGCCGCTCATTGGCCTTCGCCTGGTTGAGCAACGAGCTGATCTGGCCAGACGATGTGTCGTTAAGGACGATGACGTTCGGCCCGAGCACCGACGTGAGAACCTCCTGGACGCCGGCGCAGGTCGACGGGTCCGTTGTCGGTATGCCACCACAGCGACGGCCAGTCTGGCTGGCCGATGACTTCCCTTGCCTGGCCAAGCCATATCCCTCCAGAGCCATCCGCTCCTCAAGGATGGCTGCCGTCCTCCTCAGCTCCGACCAGCCGCCGCTGTGGAGGGTGAGGTACTTAGTGTCTGTCCTTGGAGCGTCAAGGAGGCCATCTGACAGCAAGAAGAGACCGCCGACCCGGACCCCTCGGTCCGCGGCCGCAGACAGGTCGCTGAGGGCGTAAGCGAATGCCGGCCCGAAATCGGTGGCCGTTCCCGCGGCGGCCTGCGGGAGGTTTCGTGCGCTTGCGTAAGGCCCACTGACGCTGGAGTCGAACGTATAGTAGGTAACCGAGTCCTGTGGCGAGATCGCCTTTTCAAATCTCTGGACATAGCGCTTTACCTGAGGGTACATACCGTCGCCCATCATTGACGACGAGGTGTCAACAAGAATTACATAGGCGGCTGGAACGTCGTCTACGTGCAATGCCTGGTAGATCTGGTCCACTGTGGGCGCCGGGTTGTCCGCTACCGTTGGTGGAGCGATGACCAGGAGTGGGCCAACCGCAGACATGGCCATCACGGTTAGGAATGGCCGTACTCTCCGACTGAACCAGGCCCGGGTGTGACGACCCAGCCGCTGGCTCTGGCGCTCACGCCGGTCGTATATCCGTACTCTCAGCTGCACGGCCGTCCTCCCATTATTATCTCCGACCCATGGCGGTGGCAGCCAGCCCGTCTTAGGCCCTGGTGGGCTCTGTGCTCTCGCCATGCTTCGCTGCGCCGAAGATTTCCCGGCGAGCCAGGTCTGCCCGCCCGTGAACAGGCAGCGGACCGACGATCCTTGCGAGCGGATGAAGGTCGCTCCACTAGCGGCTCCCGTCAGCGGGAAAAAGCCGGGATATCTCACGCCCGAACCGCTCGTATCCCTCAATGTCTGCTTGGAGCTGATCGATGCGGGCTCGGATTACGCCGATCTCCCTTTGGAGCCTGCCAATCTCCGCTTGCCGCTCCTTGATATTGGCGTCGATCTGATGAATCTCCACCGTCGCCTCGTCTATTTCACGATTCCGTTCCAATTTCCGCAAAGCGACGACTCCGGAGTAGTACATGGCATGCTCGCGGGCGACTTCGGATCCCCAGATTCCGCTGAGGATCTCGGACCGTGCGTCGCGGATCTTCCGCTGCGCGTCCGCTTTCGCCAGGCCATGGTGGCGCAACTCCGCCTCCCAGCGACCCAGCAGGTCGTGCACTACTTCGGGATGCCGATGACCCGGCCACGCCCTCAGCTCACGGAGCACCACTTGTGCCGAGGTACTCCGGTTCTGGTGGCCAAACCCTTCACCCGCAGCGGCATCGGCCAGCGAGTTGAGGGTATCTGGCATTTCCGCTTCGGCACTCGCCAGCGCTCTGATCTCCAGCCGGAGCTGCCCAGCTGCAGCCGCTTCCGCAGTCCCGCGTGAGGACCTGGCTAGAGCGCGGCGTAGTTTCCTGGATTTCTTACGCAGCCACTTCGTCCACCCCGGACTCTTGACACGTTCTTGCACCAGCTGTGACACGAGCCACTCGCGGTCGTCTTCGTAAGGGCTATCAGCCAGGCGGTCGAGCAACCTTTCCGCTGCCCGCGATAGCGTCGTATCTTCCTGGGCAAGCAGATAGTCACTGAGCTGTTTACGCAACCGGACGCGTTCTTCGGCCGTGAAAATTTCGGAATGGCACGTGTGCAGGCACTCCTCCACGTACCGGTCTATATGTAGCCCTGCCTCTTCCGGCCCGGGAGCATCCGCAGGCGCCAACCCCACTGCAATCCTCGCCATGTCGGCATGGGCCCGTGTCCGCACGCTCAGCTTCTGGCCGAAGCGCTCGGTGAGAGCCCAGCCGTACGCCGGCCAGCCGGAAAGATCGCTAAGCGTCGGAGCACCGGGCGTGTAGCGGGACAGATTGATGAGTTGTTCCCATGTCAAGTCCACCAAGTCCGGGATGCGCAGCGCGTTGGCGACAGCCCAGATGGCCGGAATCGCGCCGAGGTCGAGTTCTGAGACAACATCGCCTGGCCATGCGCTGTTGCCGGATCCAAGCGCGCGGGCCACGGGCCGCGACCATGGCGCGAGGAGGCGCAGCCACGCTGGTGCACCGGCAGAATCAGCTAGCTCGCTTACCCCGGGAAGCAAGGCTGAAATGAAGGCCACAGTGGCGTCTGCCTGGTCGCGGGCGACGGCGGCGACCACACGGCGGCTCAGTGTGTCAGCTTCCCGAAGCGCCGGATGCAGTTCGACTAGCAGGCTAGGTGTTCGCGCGGCCAGCCTGAGGAGCTCAACCAGGCTGTCCTGGCCGAGAGGTGCCGAGGCAAGCGATAGCTCGGCACTGGCGTTATTCACGGGCATGGCCGCATTCACAAGCTGCCGCAGGAACGAGTCAGCTTCGCCTGCGCCCCACGCGGCCAAGAGCATTACCAAGGCTGGGCCGGTGTGGCCGAAGGCCAAGTGCGCAATGGCGGCGTGCGCCGCTGCGTCCGCGACCCACGGTGACCACACGGAGCTGAGCGCTTCCCCAGACTTCGGCATTTCTGCTATCGCGGCGTCCAGCACGAAGCCCTCAATCCGGCGTGCGATCTCCGGCGGCCAGCGATGAACGGGGGTTTGCTGACCCAGCGCGGCTACCTCGCTGAGATGCTCGGAATCGGGAGGCTGCGAAGGGTCGAACGTCACCAGACTGGTGAGGACCGCCAAGTCAGTGGTGGCCAGCTCGGCTACATCAGCCTTGGTCCCAGACCTCGGTGGCGTGTGCAGCGACGCTAGATAGGCCAGCACCGGCTCCACGCCATATGAGTGCCAGCACAGGTCCCCAAGCAGATCGGCGTATCCACCAGCCGCCCCGTGGCGGCCATCTTCTTCGCCCCACGGGATTTTTACCTGACCCCGCTCGGCTGTCTCCCCGAACGCCAGACTGAACTCCTTTCGAGGTTTGTCAGCCCAGGTCGTAGCCGAGATGTGAGATCGGGCCCACGCCGGAAGCAGCGCGGCGACCACATCGAGGGCAGCCAGGCGTTGGTCGAACTCGGACGGTGCTCGGGTGACCACTACCGACCGGTCCATCACAGTGCCGGCCAAGCGAATGAGCCAGGCGCCCATTTGCGGGTGGTCATGCAGAACTTGTGCCGCTCCTAGCAGATCCTGCGTAGCCACGTCGAGCTTCAGAAGGCCAGGAGCGTCCTCAGATGAGAGTCGCACCTCTCGGACAGTGTCATACAGCCCCGAGAATGAAATACCGCTTTCCAACGCCCACGTGGCGGGAAAGGCAAAGAAGCGCCCCTCGGTGATCGGCCTGCCATCCCCATCGTTGTGCCCACTCGGATCGATGACAGTGACCCCGATGTAACTCAGTCCCTGGTACTCCCAGGGCATGAAACTAACCTGCTGCGGGGAAGTCGCGTCCCGCGCGGCGACACTCACCCCGGCGCGCGCTGGGGGGTAAAAATCCAAACACCGTTCCGGGCCATCCGAGCAAGCCAGGACCCGGTAATCATGACGGTCCCGGGGCGGCTTGCCGAACAGCGCCCACCGGACCTCGACGGCACCAGGCGGGTCAAGCATTGTCACGGCCCCGGCCTGTCAGCTGTCATGCGCTCACGCATTTCCTGAAGCGCCCGGCCCCTGCGCACATTGCGGACAAGGTATAGGAGTGGCTCGAGGACGTTGATCGGCCGCGCCTGCTCACGCACTTGCTGCGGCCCTCCCTGTCCAGAGCCCTGAATGTTCGGGTCACGGCGGAGAATCGGACCCCCGGTCATGTCACCAGCCGAGGCAGCACTGAAACCGACTGCCGAGGTGACAAAGTAACGGACCGAGCGAGGCCTGAAATTGTTGCGGACCGCTTCCAGCAAATGCAGTCCATTGGCTTGGCCGGTATCTTTACATATGAACTCAAAGAACTCCGCTGCGAGGCGGTCGGGTACCCGGAGGGTACCTTTCGCATCGCCAAAGACCAGTCCGGCCGCCGCCGCCCGGTGGAAAACTCGATCATCGTCGAACTTCGTCACGCACACGGCAAGTCGCTGCGGCAGGTAGCGGCCAGCGCTCCGCCCGTCACGGACGCTCATCGTATTCAGCATAGCCAGAGTGTCCGCGAAGAACTTGGCAGAGTATCTGTGCTCAGCTTCAGCCACTGGGTCGAAGAGGAAGATGATGCCGTCGGACCGCGCCAGTGCAGCCACCGACTCGTTGATCGTTGGCACGCGTGGGCCCGAGGCCGGATATTCCTGGCCATAATCCTCGCCGGGTGGCTCACGCAAGTCTAGTTCGAACCGGACGGTGCGGGACAGCCACCCGGGATAGCGGAGATGCCTTTCGGACATTCGTGGGTTGGTTAGCTTGCCACTAAAGACCCAACGTAGCTCGCTCGCATCCACCGTGGCGGGCGGAAGATTGCCCATCCTGCCGAGCGCATCAGTCGCCTCACTCATGTGGCTCGTAGCTGCGTCGTTAACGGCAATAATTCGCAAGCCATGCCCCTGTGCATTAGCGCCTGCTGCATTAACGGCTACTTGCAGGGCACCGGTAAACAATGTCTTACCGCTTGATACCCCACCCCACAGGCCAATGCGCAGCGACCGCGAGGACATTGACGCCAAGCCCTCAGCCGCCCCACTAGGTGGATATAGAGGGGTCGGCGTTGCCGAGCCGTGGCTGCGTAGGCTTCCGAAACGGCTACTCGGTGGCTGTGAGGACTGCCCGCCTTCAGTCATGTTGGTCCCTCCTGCGTGAGCCATTCTCGGGCGCGACGACGAACGTGACCGGGACGCTTGCTGCTGGCCATGTGGCCCGCCACGGCAAGCCCGGCAGACGACTGCAGCCCGGGATCCCGCTCCCCGTGCCAATCATCGGTTCACCGTTCCGCAACGGCAGACCGTAGGCCTCCCGACTAGGATCGGCATGAGGGGGATGATGTCCATGAGGCGTCCTATAAGTGGTCCCATAAGTGCCAAGTCCACCCCTGCCTCTCGTAGAATGGGAAGCAGTTCATAGCTGATGACGACCTGATCAGTTAGCTTGCCACAAGATTTGCATCTGGTTTCCACATGCATACCTTGGTCCAAGTTAAAAAGGCGTCTTATGAGGTCTTCGGGGAGTTCTGGGATTCCAAGCACCAATTCATAACCCCTCTGTGTGCAGGTTCTGAGTTCAGGCACATCACATCGGCTGTTCGCCGCAAGTGATTACGCCTCAGCTCCTGAGGATTTCGCGTATCCTTTCGGGAAACAACATAACGTGCAAGAGCATCCCGACTGCGGTGCTCAGTGCGAAATATATAGCGAAGTCCCTGAGCGGTGAAGCAAAGAAATAACTGAACGCCGCTATGGAGCTACTCGCGATAAGCACAAGGATAAACAATCCCAGCAAACCAGCATTCAGCTTCAGGTACTGCAGTACGCGGAGCATCGCAAAGCCCATTACAGCGCCGATTATTGTTGGTACCCAGTGGAAGCTTGGTAGAGAAGTCACGTTGAGTGCTGGTGCCTGAAACTTGGTGAAGGAGCTGACCACATATACCGCGAAGGCCACCAAGCCCGCGCACAGGCCGGCTACCGCCGACAGCCGAAACTGCTGCGGGACCTTGGCGCTTAGGTAGATGCCGACCCCGAACATTACCAGCATGATTCCGGGTACTATGAAGTCAACCACAATGCGATAGATCACAGAAAGCATCGCAGATTCGTCCTGTCTCGAGTTCCGCGCTTGCGGCATAGTCGAAGCCACAGAGTAGATAAGCGTCTGTGGTGAGAAGTACTACCTCAGGTAGCTTGGACCAGCCTCAAGGTAGCCAAGACCTAGCGCTGGTGTTGAAACCTTTACCCTGGACGTATCACGTCACGGCGCCCCAATGCCCCACCCCTGATC
>DPMS01000425.1 GCA_003541285.1 Actinomycetota bacterium | reverse complement strand
CCAGCGCCGGGTCGTGGTACTCCCAGCCCGGCTGGTTCTCCTCCGAGCCGTGGTGGTGGTCCACCGTGATCACCACCTGCCCGGCCGCCCGCGCCGCCGCCGCGAGGTAGATCGTGGACTTGCCGCAGTAGCTGCCGACCTCCAGCACCGGCCCGGCCGGGGCGTAGGCAGCCGCCGCCCGGAAGAGGGCGAGTCCCTCCTCGGGCGGCATGAACCCGGTGGCGGCCTCCGCGGCCTCGCGCAGCCGGGGTGGCATCGCGGCGCGGGTGTCCCTCATGGCCTGAGAGAATAACGCGATATGAGGGTCAATGTTGATCGTGATCTGTGCGAGGCCAACGCGGTGTGCGCTGGCCTGGTACCGGAGGTCTTCGACGTCGACGACAACGACGAACTGCACATCCTGGTTAGTGAGGTGCCCGCCGAACTCGCCGACGGGGTACGCCGCGCGGTGCAGTCCTGCCCGAAGACGGCCCTGCACCTGGAGGAATGACTCAGCGAGCGGGTGGCTCCTGGAGTTCTACCCGGTTGCCCGCCGGGTCGGTGACGAATGCCTGCCGGCCCGGGCCGACCGGCACCGGGTCGGTGACGGCTACCCCCAGCGTGCGCAGTTCGGCGACGGCGGCGTCCAGGCCGGTCACCGCCAGCGCGAAGTGCTGCCCGAGCGATGGCGGCACGTCGGCCTTGATCAGGTGCACCTGCTGGCCGCCCGCGTCGAGCCAGGCACCGTCGAAGCTGAAGTCAGGACGGTCGGCGCGCTCGGTCAGGCCGAGCACGCGGGTATAGAAGTCGCGCGCCGCCGCGACGTCGCTAACGTTGATCGAGACGTGGTGAAGCCCGGCCGGCCGCATGGTGTCAGTCTGGCAGCGTGGCCCCGGTCCCACCAGTGCGGCGAGCCGGCCCGGCCGCCCCCGTGCCGGTGGATAAGGTGCGGGCGCCGCGCGCCAGGCGGTCCAGCGCCTCGGCCAGGACCTCCTGCTTCTTGCAGAACGCGAACCGCACCTGCGACCTGCCCGCGTCAACGTTGTCGTAGAACACCACGCTCGGGATTGCCACCACACCGGCCCGGTGCGGCAGGTCCCGGCAGAACTGCATGCCGTCGGTGTGGCCCAGCGGCCGGACGTCGGTGGTGATGAAGTAGGTCCCGGCCGGCTGGTAGACCTCGAACCCGGCCCCGGCCAGGCCCGCGCACAGGAAGTCGCGCTTGACCCGCAGGTCCGCACTGATGGCGGCGTAATAGGCGTCGGGCAGGGCGAGCGCCTCGGCGATGGCGTACTGGAACGGCCCGCCGGTGACGTAGGTGAGGAACTGCTTGACCGTGCGGACGGCCGTCACCAGTTCCGGTGTGCCGGTGACCCAGCCGATCTTCCAGCCCGTGAACGAGAAGGTTTTGGCCGCCGAACTGATCGTGACCGTCCGGCCGGCCATTCCAGGCAGCGAAACGATTGGCACGTGGACACCGTCGTACACCATGTGCTCGTAGACCTCATCGGAGACCACCAGCAGGTCGTGGGAGCAGGCGAGGGCCGCGATCTGGGCCAGTTCGTCCCGGGTGAACACCGCTCCGGTCGGATTGTGCGGGGTGTTCAGCAGGAGGAGCCTGGTGCGGCTGGTGATGGCCGCGCGCAGCGCGTCGATATCGGGCCGGAAATCGGGCGGGCGGAGGGTGACCGGCACCCGGGTGGCTCCGGCCATGGCGATGCAGGCCGCGTAGGAGTCGTAATAGGGCTCGAACGCGATCGCCTCGTCGCCGGGCTCCAGCAGTGCTATCAGGGCCGCCGCGATCGCCTCGGTGGCTCCGGCCGTGACCAGCACCTGCGAGTCCGGGTCCAGGTCGAGGCCGTAGAAGCGCTTCTGGTGCGCGGCGACCGCCTGCCGCAGTTCGGCGATGCCTGGGCCGGGCGGGTACTGGTTGCCGCGGCCCTCCATGATCGCCGCGGCGGCCGCGGCGGCGATCTCGCGCGGCCCGTCGGTGTCGGGGAAGCCCTGACCGAGGTTCACTGACCCGGTCGTGCCGGCGAGTGCCGACATCTCGGCGAAGATCGTGGTTCCCATCCCGGCGAGCCGGGGGTTCAGCAATGGTCGGTTCACCAGGCCATGACATCACGCTCCGCGCCTGGCCGCCCGGCGCTGCCCCATTCACGCCCGCTGGCCCGGCGCCCGCGGGTTACGCTGCGGGCATGCGCGTTGCCTTGTGCCAGTTGCCGGTCAGCCCCGATCCGGCCATCAACCTCGGACGGGTCCGGGAGGCGATGGCCGCCGCCGCCCGGCAGCGGGCCGACCTCGCGGTGTTCCCGGAAGCGACGCAGGCCAGATTCGGCAGTGACCTGCGCGCCGTGGCCGAGCCGCTGGACGGCGGGTTCGGCGCCGGGCTGGCGGAGGCGGCCCGCAGCGCGGGGGTGGCACTGGTGGCGGGCGTGTTCGAGCCGGCGCCGGACGGCCGGGTCTACAACACCACGGTCGGCTACGACGGTGCGGGCGAGCGGGTGGCGGCCTACCGCAAGATCCACCTG
>DPMS01000897.1 GCA_003541285.1 Actinomycetota bacterium | reverse complement strand
GCCCAGGCCGGGCAGCAGCCCGAGCAGCGCCGCGCGGGTCTGGCGCTTGTCCTGTGCCGTCGTGGCAAGCTGCACAACTCCGCTCACCAGCTTTTCGGCGGCCCAGCTGTTAGCCGGGTCGGCCAGCAGCCTGAGCAGCGCCTCGCGGGTCAGGCCGTTCGAGCTAACCCACAGCCCCGCCCCGCCCAGGGCATCGATGCGGCCTGACACAGCGAGTTCCACCCGGGCCCGGCTGATCATCCCCGCGATCCCGGGCGACCAGTCGGTCTCGCTGGACTCGGTGGCTATCCGGGCAAGGAGTCCCCGGAACTCCCACCCGGCATCGATGACAGACAGGTCTCCGGGAAGCAGGTCTGAGTTCGCTGCGCGGTAGATCAAGTCCCGCAGTAGCTGGTCGTGCTGAGGGTGCATGGCGATCGCCGCGGGCGCTGAGTACTCCCAGTCAGAGTCATGCCACAGGTGGGGAAGCAGGACCTGGACTGCCTGGTCCACCGGAAGACGGGCAACGAACTCGGCGACCAGGTGCTCCCGGATGGAGCGGTGGATGAAGCGGCGCAGCGTCTGGCCGGTGTCGACGTCGGCGGGGCCCAGCGGCGTAGCGACGTGATCAAGAGCGCCCTGGTCGGCTCCGCCCAGGCCGGCCCCGCCCAGGCCGGCCCGCTCGGTAAGAATGTCATCCGCCCATGTGCCGATACCGGAAACGGGATGACACGCCTCCGCCCCGGGCCGGGCCCAGACCCGGAGTGTCTGAAGGCATGCGCCGACGTTGGGCTGGCGGTCGTCATCACCGCGCCAGCGGCCGGTCAGCATGCGGTTTAGCACTCTGGTGTAGAGGTCGCGCCGGAAATCCGGCAGCGGTTCACGACCACCGACGATGCAGTAGAAGGCCAGGACCAGGGGCACCGTACTGGCCTGCTGGAGGCCAGGGCGCCGTGCGATCTGGGTAACAAGATCCTCGCCCCGCTCCGGCTGGTGGCCGAACCAGCGGCGGATGAACGGTTCGACATCCGCGGGGTAGCGCAGCGGCTGGAGCTCGCCCACGCGGTGGGAAACGTCTGCGTCATTGATGGCGAGCTGCTGGTTCCACGAGCTCGGCCGGGTGGTGAGTACGATTCGCCACGGCAGTGTGTCGGCTTGGCGCAGTCGTTCCTGGGAGCCGTGAGCCTCGTCCAGGGAGTCGATGACCAGCACTGTGGGCGCGTTCCGCTCGGCGAAAAACGCGCGGAGGGCCACGCTCGGCCGGGAGCCGCCCAGGTCACCGAGCTGGGCCAGCGCGCTCGACACTGCGGCTTCGCGGATGTCCCCGCTGGCGCTGAACAGGCGCGAGCAGGTGGTGTAGAGGGGCAGTTCGACCTCGTCGAGGTCGGCGCCCGCTGCCAGGGCCTGCAGGGCATCCTCGGCGCAGCGCCGGGCCGTGCGTTTGGCCAGCCAGGTCTTGCCCGAACCCGGTCCGCCGAGGATCACCAGCCGCCGGCACTGTTGTGCCAGGTCATCGGCGTCGAGATCCTCATCACCTGCCCGGCCGGGAGCGGAGACCCGTAGCCTGCGTTCGATTGCGGCCGGGGTCAGCACGGGGCCGCCGAACCGCCGGTCCCGCGGCCACGGGTCGGTGCTCACCCAGTCGATCAGCGTCTTGAGATATACGACTATCTCGTCCCGGCAGTCAGAGAACTGGCTGGCCACCTGGTCGTCCAGGGCAGTAAACCTGGCAGGGCTGCCAGCGAGATGCGGTACCGCGGTCGGCAGCTGCCCGGGCACGGCCGGGAGCCTGCCGCCGGTCAGCTCGCTCAGAGCGTGGAACACCTCAAGCTCAAGACCAATATCAGAGGTGGAGTCACGCACGACCAGCCCGGCGTCGCGCAGCCGCTGCCGGAATCCGTCCACTGGGCACCGATTGGCATCAGCCTGCCCTGCTGGCAAGTCGGCGGCCTCGTCCAGCAAGAACACCAGCCGGGGCAGTCCCGCGCCGGTGGCCGCCTGGAACTCCAGCTCGGTGTAGGAGACTGCCTCGTCCGGCACCAGCGAGCCGTACCGGAACCCGATCAACGCTACGTAGATCTCGCATTCGCGCACCCGCGCCCGGCAGTAGTCAGCCGGTTCGCCGTCCCGCGCAGCGAAGTGCCGCATATCAACCGGGGCCATTCCAGCCCGGCCCACTGCATCCAGGGCGGCCTGCACGAACGACCGGCCCGCCGGGAACCTCGCCATATCGGAGGTATGGCTAACGAACACCTGGCCCGTCTTCATCACACCCACCCGCAGGCCATGCCCAAAACACCGTTCCCGCGGTCAAAGCTACCTCACCGTGATCCGCTATCACCGCTCAGCAGATCCCGCCACCACGTCCAGCCCTGGTGGGGCAGTGTCCGGTGACACGCAAGTCGGCCCGCTGCCATCTAATTCGGCCCGGTCGTTCGTTTTGCCATGAGAGTTGGCCCGGTCCTGGCCTGCACGGCGGCCAGGAGGCTGGTGACGCCGACTCCCGGCGCGCTACCCGCTGGGCCGTCATGACTGGCAGCCGCGTGTCCTCGGCTGCCGACGGGCCAGCTTCGATGACACGCCGACGGCCACCTTCTTGCCACTGAAAAAGGCCCGCGCAGGTCAGGGCCACACCACCGGGCCGAGATAACTGTCACCGGACAGGCAGTGGCGCCCCGGAACCCGGCGGCGACCGCGGTGGGCGGAACCGCGCAGCCGGCCGCCCTGGCGCTGTCGGCGGCGGCACCTGCTTGACGCCAGTCTCCGTAAGTTATAACTTACCGTAAGTCATGACTAACCATGCAGCGGTGCTCACGGCGCTCGCGGATCCGACGCGGCGAGCGATCTTTGAGCGGCTGGCCCGGTCGCCGGGCGCGGTCGGTGAACTGGCGCGTGAGTTGCCGGTGAGCCGTCCCGCTGTCTCGCAGCACCTCAAGGTCCTCAAGTCGGCCGGTCTGGTCACCGACCACGCGGCAGGTACGCGCCGCGTCTACTCGGTCGACCCCGCGGGTGTCGCCGTGATCCGCGACTACTTCGAGCAGTTCTGGCAGCAGTCACTGGCCAGGTTCCGCGCCGCTGCCAGCCAACCGATCCAGGAGGAGACATGACCACACACCTGCAAGCGGCGTCGGTCACTACGACGGTCGAGGTCGAGGCGCCGGCCGAACACGCTTTCCGCGTGTTCACCGAGGGCATCGGCTCCTGGTGGGACCCCGGCCATCACATCCTTGAGGCCGAACTCGCCGAGATGGTGTTCGAGCCGCGCGTCGGCGGCCACATCATCGATCGCGGCACCGACGGCAGCGAGTGCCGCTGGGCCCGGGTGCTCGCCTACGACCCTCCGCACCGTGTCTGCTTCAGCTGGGATATCAACCTGCGCTGGCAGCTCGAGACCGACCCGGCGAAGACCAGTGAAGTCGAGGTCACCTTCACCCCCGACGGGCCCGCACGCACCCGCGTCGTGCTCACGCACCGCCACCTCGACCGTCACGGCGACGGCTGGGAAAGCATGCGTGACGCTGTCGGCTCAGGCTGGGACCTCACCCACTTCGCCGAAGTCGCCGCCCGGCGCTGACAGGCCCGGTCCATAGGTATCCGGCATTAGTGACTTTGGGCTCTGGCTGCCCGGGCTTCGTCCGGGTCATCGTAGGGCCAGGGGCCGGGCGGAAGCTCATCGTGCTCGGCCATGAAGTAAGGCTCTGAGCACATGCGGCTGATCGCTCCGGGGGCTTCGCCCCCGGCCGAAGTCAACAAGTACCTGCTGCCGCACGAGCGGCAGGTGATCACGGTACGCCGGCATCCGGCGGTGCTGGAGGGGCCGATCACACTCACCGTCGCCGGGCTGATCATCGCAGCGGTGCTGAGCGGAACCGTCCTGCGTCATCAGTCCTCGGCCATGGCAGTGGTCTGGATCATCTGGGGTGTCCTGCTGGTACGCCTGCTGTGGAAGATCGCCGGCTGGGCCGTGGAGTACTTCGTCATCACGTCGCAGCGGATGATCCTCACGTCGGGGGTCCTGACCCGCAAGGTGGCGATGATGCCCCTGGTCAAAGTCACGGACATGAGTTTCCGGCGCTCTTTGCTCGGGCGCCTGCAGGGTTACGGCGAGTTCGTCCTGGAATCCGCCGGCCAGGACCAGGCACTACGCACTGTGGAGTTCATCCCCTACCCAGAGCAGCTGTATCTGGAGGTATGTGCGCTGATCTTCCCAGGCAAGGACACCGGCGGCGACTGACCAGCCAGCCACTAGAGATCGTTTCGGAATGAGTACGCCGTGTTAGCCGCACAGGTCTGGGTGGTTGTGCATGGCTCCCACTCGGATAAGGGGTGGTGTGGGTGATCGCCAGCCGCCGTGCGAGCAGCCACGTGACCGGGCTCCCGGGCTGGCGGGATGTGCCGGGCAGGCTCGCGGGAGGTGGCCGGGTAGCGGTCGCGGCCGTGGTGTGTGCCGTGAGCCTTGCCATCGCCGCGTGCCAGGGAAGTCCCGCGCAGACGCCCAGCCCGCCGCCCGCCGCCGCGCTGTCGATCTCGCCAGCCGGCGGCAGCCGGGACGTGATGACCAGCACAGTGGTCACCGTCACCCCAGCGCGCGCCACGGTGACCAGCATCACCGTGACCGCGGGAGGTGCCCCGGTCGAGGGGGAGGTCAGCGAAGGCGGCACGGTGTGGCACAGCCGGTGGGCGCTGCATACGTCGAGCACCTACAAGGTCACCGCCACGGGGACCTCCACATCCGGGAAGATCGTCAGCGCGACGAGTTCGTTCCGCACGATGACCCCCTCCGCCGCCATGGGGGTGCACATCTTCCAGGGCTATCAGCAGACCTACGGCGTGGGCATGCCGGTCATCCTCACCTTCAGCCGCCCGGTCACTCGCAAAGCCGCCGTGGAAAAGGCCCTGGAAGTCACGACCTCCAAGCCGGTCGTGGGCGCCTGGTCCTGGGACGGCGACCAGACCCTCTACTTCCGGCCGCGGGCCTACTGGCCCCAGAACACCCGGGTCAGCATCACCGGCCACCTCGACGGCGTCCAGGCCGCTCCCGGGGTTTACGGCACGGCCGACCTGGCCCAGGACTTCCGGATCGGCTCGTCGCTGATCGTCACCCTGAGCACGCGCACCCATTACATGAAGGTCTGGTACCGCGGGAAGCTCATCGGCAACTGGCCGGTCAGCACCGGAAGGCCGGGCTACGACACCCCCAACGGGACCTACCTGACCATCGAGAAG
>DPMS01000629.1 GCA_003541285.1 Actinomycetota bacterium | reverse complement strand
CGAGTCCGGCTGCGGCAAGACCACCACGGTCCAGATCCTGTCCACCCTGCTCCCCGCCGATGCCGGCTCGGTGCGCGTGGCCGGTCATGACCTGGCCACCGAAGCCGGCCAGGTTCGCGCCGCGATCGGCGTCACCGGCCAGTTCTCGGCGGTGGACAACCTGCTCACCGGCGAGGAGAACCTGCTCCTGATGGCGGACCTGCACCACCTGGACCGGGCCGAGGGCCGGCGGCGCGCCGCCGGGCTGCTCGACCGGTTCGAGCTGGCCGAGGCGTCCGGGAAGATGGCCGCGACCTACTCGGGCGGCATGCGGCGCCGGCTCGATCTCGCGATGACCCTGGTCGGGGAGCCGCGCGTCATCTTCCTCGACGAGCCGACCACGGGTCTCGATCCCCGCAGCCGGCGCACGATGTGGCAGATCATCCGCGAGCTCGTCGCGGATGGCGTCACGATCTTCCTCACCACCCAGTATCTGGAGGAGGCCGATCAGGTTGCCGGCCGGATCGCGGTCCTCGATCACGGCAAGCTGGTCGCCGAAGGCACTGCGGCCGAACTCAAGCGCCTGATCCCCGGCGGCCACATCCGGCTGCACTTCAGCGACGTGAGCGGAATGGACTCGGCCGCCGGGATCCTCGGCGAGGCGTCGCGCGACGAGGACGCGCTCACGCTGCAAGTCCCCTACGACGGCAGTGTCCGGTCCCTCAAGGCCCTGCTCGACCGGCTTGATGAGCGGGCGGTTTTCACCGGCGGGCTGTCAGTGCACACCCCCGACCTCGACGACGTCTTCTTCGCCCTCACCGGCCATCCCCGTACCGGACAGGACAGCCCACGATGAGCACCTTCTCCTACGCCCTGCGCGACTCGGCCACGATGTTCCGCCGCGACTTCCGGCATGCGCTGCGCTTCCCCATGATGACCATCAGCGGCATGTCGGTGCCGATCATCTTCCTGCTCCTGTTCGCCGGCGTCTTCGGTCATGCCCTGGCCGCCGGCCTGAGCGTCCCGCCGGCGGGCGGCAGCAGCTATATCAGCTACCTCGCTCCTGGCATCCTCGTGATGACCGCCGGTTTCGCGGCCGAAGCGACCGCGGTGAACGTCTGCACGGACGCCAGCGAAGGCATTTTCGCCCGGTTCCGGACCATGGCGATCTCCCGCATGTCTGTGCTGACCGGCCAGGTCGCCGGAAGCCTGGTGTGCTGGCATAACACTGGCCGGGTACCTGTGGGCGCGAGCACTCTACGACCACCGCCCGGTGCGCTAGCCCGGCAGTGCGGCCGAAGGGAGGTTGCCGATGCTCACCATCGGCCAGCTAGCTGCCCACGCCGGGGTGACGGTGCGCGCCGTCCGGCACTATCACCAGCGCGGCCTGCTCGCCGAACCGGCTCGTGACTCCTCCGGCTACCGCAGATACGACGCGCAAGCCGTGGTCGACCTGGTCCGGATCAAGACCCTGTCCGACGCCGGTGTGCCGCTGGCACGCATCGAGGAGCTGCTGCACGCCGAACCCGGGAAATTCGCCGCCGCCATCACCCAGATCGACCAGGCCCTGGCGAAGAAGATCCGTGCCCTCACCCAGCACCGCCGCCGGATCGCCGAGCTCGCCGGGGGGGAGCGGCTTTTCCTGCCCGATGAGATCGTGGAAATTCTCGACCAGCTCCGTGCGCTCGGGGTCAGCGAGCGGACGGTGCAGATCGAGCGCGATGCCTGGATTCTGGTGGCGGCGCTCTCACCGGAGCAGGTGCCCGAATGGGCGAACGTGAAGAGGCTGGCCCTCGATGACCCGCAGTTCTGCCAGCTGTACCTCGCCTGTGACGAGGCATTCGACTGGGACCCCGCCGACCCGCGCCTCATGGACCTCGCCGAGGTCATGGTGGCCTGGGCCTCGCAACGCCGCCCGGAGCTGGAACGCGATATCCCGCCCGGGAGTGCCGCCAACCCGGTGGCCGTCGCGCTGATGTCCGCGCTCGTCGAGAGCTCCTCGCCGGCCTGGCATCGGCTGGGCGAACTGTCAGAGACCCGGATGGAGACCCAGGACGGCCCGCCCGCCGGCCACCCGGTGCTGGACACCGATTCCTGAGCACCGGGCTGCAGGCTACCCCGGCGCCCTGGGGTGAAACCGCCAGGCCACCCGCATCCGCGGGGCGCCTGTCACCAGTACTGCGTCGTCGCCCCGGATGTGTTCCGAACCGCGCCGACCATCTCCGGGCGTTCGAACACCGACTTGACAGCGATCCGGCCTGGCCCCTGCAAGGTGAGCCAGATCGACTTCGCCTGCCAGCGTGCAGAACTGAACCAGTACTGGCCGTGCGGATACTCGAAGTGGAGGAACATCCCGACCGTGCGGTCTTTCCAGATCAGCCCGCTCGGCTGCACCAGGATCCGCTCACCCTGCTTCAGGTCGCGGATGAAGATGTTGCCTGGGCCGTGCAGCAGCAGCAGGCCCGGGCCACCGGTGGCCGAGAAACGGTCCATCGTCATGCCGAGCGGGTAGTGCCACTCGGTGTCATCACCGTCCTGCGTGGTGAACCAGATGTTGGAGTTCTCCCACTGGTACTCGACGTTCCCGGTCGCGACCAGGAAATGGTGCTCGGTCACGTCGATCGGCCGGCCCGGGGTGAGCGGCACCGCCATCGTCTCACCGGGATGGTCTTCGCTGAAGGCGATGTGGCCGGGGCCCTGCGCCGTCATCATGACCAGCGGCATTCCGGCCCGCATCCGGTTCCAGCCGCCCTTCATGGGCAGGTTGCCGAGCCGGACCTGCGGATCGGTGTGCAGCAGCACGTGGTGGGAGAAGTAGACCCAGTCGTCATTGTGCAGCCCCATCTCCGCCACGGGCACGTAGGTGCCGCTGATCTGGCAGGTGGAGCGGCTGAAGCGGATGCGGGCCATGTCCTTGATCGGGGGCTGCTCGATCCAGCCGGAATCCGAGACGTGCAGCCGGACATCGACCGGCGCGCCGCAGGACGGGCAGGACGTGCCCGTTCCCTCGCTGGCCATCCGGCAGTACGGGCAGGTGTAAGCGCCCTGGGTAGGCGGCATTGACATGTCGGTTTTCCCCTACTCAGAGCCGTGGTGGACGTACATGGACTGGATGCCGACCCGTCCCGGGCCGGTCATCTCGGCCAGGTACATGCCATGCCGCATGAGCCCGGTCTTGACGTTCTGCTGGACCGCGTTCATGGACACCGACGAGTCCTTGTACAGGAACCCGCCCGGCTCGACCAGGATTTTCTCGCCCGGCTTCAGCATCTTCTGGAACACGTTGCCGTAACCGTGCAGGAGCAGCAGCCCGGGCTCGTTGTGGGTGACGAAGCGGTCCATGTACATACCGCTGCCGCCGTGCAGCACGTTGGCCAGGCCCTTGATCCGCACGAAGGAGTAGCTCAGCGAGTGCGTGCCGGCCAGGAAGGCGTGCTCGCGAACGTCGAGTTCCATCGACGGGTGCAGCGGCAGCACCACGACCTCGCCGGTGGCGTCACGGGAGAAGGCGACGCGCCCCGGGCCGTGCGCGACGCTCAGGATGTGCGGCATGCCGCCGATCATCCGCTTCATGCCACCGCCGGTGTTGAGCGCCGACATCGGCACGGCGGGTTCCTTCCAGAGCATCACATGGTGCTCGAAGAACACCGAGTCCCCTTGCGCCAGCGCGATCTCGGCCACCGGGACGATCTCGCCCTCGATCTGGCAGATGGAGTTGGAGAAACGGAACTCCGTCATGTCCCGCAGCCGGGGTGCCTCGGCCCAGCCGGAGTCGGTGACGAGGTCCTTCTTGTCCAGCGGCGCCCCGCAGGTCGTGCAGTTCGTGCGGCCCGTTTCGTTCTGGGCCATGCACCACTGGCATTCGATCCGATCCATTCGGACATCCCTTTCTTGTTGAGACCCCCGTACGCCGCCGCGGCGGTGACTGGGATGCGTTCGCAGGGCCGGGACCGGGCCGGGCGCTCCCGTATGAAGACAACAGGGCCGGCGCCGGCCGCTCCCGCCGCGGCGACGGCGGGCCGGCCGGGCGCCGGCCGGGTGGCTTAAGAGGACGGGGAGCTGGCCGGCGTGCCGCACTCGGCGCAGAACTTCGCCGTGGCGCTGAGGTCGGCATTGCAGTTGGTGCAGTGCTTCGAGGTGGGCGTGCCACACGAGTCGCAGAACTTCGCTCCCACCCGGACCTGGTTGTGGCAGTTGCCGCATTCCATGGTCGCGGCCGGGGCGGCCGCTGCCGGGGCGGCGGCGGGCACCGCGTCGGCCACCGGTGCCGGTGCCGGCGGGGGTGGCGGCGCCTGCTGGGCGTAGCCCTGCTGGCCGCCGCCTGCGAAGGCGCCGGGCGGCGGCGGGGCGGCGCCCGGCATCGGCTGCATCATCTGATTCCCCATGCCGAAGCCGGCGGCCATGAACATCGGGCTCACCGCGCCGCCGCCCTCGGCCATCCCCTGGCCGGCCCCCTGCAGCGCCTCGGCCTGGGCCGCCTGCAGGAACCCGCCAGCCAGCCGGCTGTAGGCGGTGTCGCCGGCCAGCTTCTTCAGCCGGGCGTTGTCCTCGTCGTCGAGGTTGACGTCGAGGTTCCCGAAGCGGGTGATGGAAAGCCCGTAGTCAGCAAGCTGCTCGTTAGTGGCCGGCCCGGCGGCGGCTTCGATGTCGGGGCTGTGCATGGACAGGCCGAGGATCGGCCAGGCGCCCGACATGAGCTGGGTGGTGACGGCGGTGCGGGTGCACTTGAGCAGCTGCTGTGCGACCCAGCCGGTGATGGCCTCATTGTCGGTGACATCAACGGTGCCGACCAGGTTGAGGATCAGCTTCTGCGGGTCCACCACCCGCAAGGCGTATTCGCCGAACGCCCGCAAGGTGACGATCAGGCCCGACACCGGGTCCTGCACTTCGTCCAGGCGGCCACCGAAGCGGCAGTTGGGAAACTCCCGTGCGCCGACGAAGTAGATCTCGGCCTTGAAGGCGTTGCTGTTGGTGCCCCAGTCGATGATCATCCCGAGGAACGGGAGCTCCGAGGCGTCCAGGGTGTGCTGGCCGGGGGGAAGCACCCCCATGACCTGCCCCTGGTTCATGAAGACCGCCACGGCGTCGGGCTCGACGACGGCCCGCGCGAACTTGCGGATGTTCTGATCGGGCCATTTGTATACGATCTGGCCCTTGGAACTGTCAGGTGCTGCGATGAACTCGCGGCGGGCCTCGTTGAGAATGCCCATCAGATCGCTCCCCTTGTCAGTGCGACCCCGCGCTCTGGCCCCGGCCGCGTTTTTCACCCGGATCATACTTCGGCAGGACGGTTCTCGCGCTCTCTATCAAGTCTCACCTTTGGAGCTCAGAACCCGAGCACACCGAGTAGCGCCCCAACCTGAGCATGGGCCGGCGCAGCACCCCGGTCAATGGGGGAAGACCGTGCTGGTGCAGCCCCCTGGCGGTGCGCCGGGACTCACCTGATGCGGGCGGCGGTGGGCGCGGGGCCCTGTCGGTGGCCGGGACTAACGTGCGGAAAGAACGTGGGCAGTCCGCAACGTGCTCTCCCCTTCCCGCGTGGCCGGTCTCGTCTGTCCCGAGGTCAACGAAGAACTCTTTCGTGCTAGAATGCAAATATTCTGAGAGGTCCTCGTGTACCAACTTCTGATGGTCGCGGAGGTACGTGAGTGGCTGCATCGGCTTCGCCGCGAAGACAGGGCAACTCTGCTGGCTGTCTCAGATGCGCTCACCGTCCTTCGCGTTGTGGGGCCCGGGCTCGGAAGGCCTTTAGTCGACAGGGTGAGCCAGTCGTCACTGCACCACCTCAAGGAACTACGCCCTGGATCGGCTGGGTCGGCGGAGGTCCGCATCCTGTTCGCCTTCGACCCGTTCCGGCGGGCGGTGTTACTGGTAGCAGGTGATAAGGCGGGCCGCTGGAACCGCTGGTACGACGAGGCGATTCCACTGGCAGAGCAACGTTATGCGGAGTACATGGCGGAGGTGACCCGGTGACCAGCTATCACAGCTGGGACGATGTCCAGCGCGAACTGCTCGCGCCGGAAGAGATCGCCGAAAGTGAGCAGCGGGCGCAGCGACTCCTGGCACAGGTGTACGCGTACCGGCTTGCCGAAATCCGCAAACGGCGAGGGCTGACACAAACGGAAGTGGCGCGGCAGATGGGCGTGAGCCAGCGCCGGGTGTCCGCGATCGAGCACGGGGAAGAACAGGCCACCCGTACGACTTTGGCCGCATACGTCGCTGCGCTCGGGGGGCGCCTTCGGCTGATCGCCGAGTTCGAGGACGAGAGCCTCGCCCTCGGCTGACGGCTCACGTCGAGCAGACGGGTGGTCCTCGCCCGCAGGATGTGGGCGACGCGGCGCAGTGGCGGCATGGGGGGATGCCGCTGGCCAGTTCCTGGCGGAGGTCTTCCAGATAGCCGGCGGGCCGCCTGGCTGGGGGCAGGACATGGGCGCGGCTCCTCGTTAAGCGGGAATGTTGCGCCGTAAGGAGCAGGGTGACCAGGTAAGGAGCCCGCCATGGCCCGTGACAGTCAGGTGAGCGCGCTGGCGCTGTTCTGACGTGGCCTACCTCGACAACGCACTGGCCGGGCAGGTGGTCGAGCGGTCACAGGATGTGGCTCGGATAGCCCTGCTGTACGACATACTGAAAGCGGAGGCGCTGACCCCGCGCGTCTCCGTCGATCTTGTGAGGAAGGCGATCGAGAGATGGACCTGACCGGCGCCACCTGGCTCAAGTCCTCCTTCAGCGGCGGGAACGGCGGCGCCTGCGTGGAGATCGCGTTCGTTCCCGGATCGAAGGAAGGCAGCGATCAGATCATCGCCATGCGCGACAGCAAGGACCCCGACGGCCCCGTGCTGATCTTCACCCCGGCCGAGTGGGAAGCCTTCACCCTCGGCGTCCAGGACGGCGAATTCGACCTGGACTGACATGGGCCCAGGCACGACGCGGCCGGCACGCGCATCACCGTGTTCCGGCCGGCTGGCGGCGGTACCGGGGGATCCTGCGGTGACATCGGCAGCGTCGCGTGAGATGTCCCCAAAGACCTTTGTGCGTCGTCCGCGCGGAACGTGTTTGATTTCGGCTGCTTACATCACGACCTGAATCGGCCACGGCCGCGGGACGTCAGCCCACTGCGGGACGAACCGTGGTCAGGAAGGGCCGTGATCACAGCCCAAAATGCCCACGGCCCGCGGGTCCCAGTTCGCCGTGTGGACGCGTCAGGCTGCTGCCAACCCAAAATGACCACGTCCGGGCCCCGCGCCACGCCGTTGACGACGCCCAGCGCAGTGGGACTAAGGTCAGCGAGACCTGTCATCGCAGCCGTGACTGCTTGCGAAGCGGAACCGCGGGACCGGGCATGGGGTTGGACGCGGATCCAGCTCGCCTACTTCCAGCCCGCCGCCCGTGGGCTGCCTGAGCGGGCAGTGGTCAGGATGGCCATGATCGCTGCCCACTAGGCTGTTGACAGGCCGGAGGGAGGCGCGGATGGCCAGGACTACCGCAACGGCGGGGGCAGGCTGGCGGGCGGTGGGCACCCGGTGAGCAGCCGGCTTGCCCGGCGGCCGGTGGGGCCGGCCCGGCTGCGGGCGCTGCTGGATTCGGGCCAGACGATCGTGGCGCCCGGGGCGTTCTCCCCGCTGGCGGCCCGGCTGGTCGAGGAAGCCGGCTTCCCGGCGGTGTACATGACCGGGTTCGGGACGTCGGCATCGCTGATCGGGCGGCCCGACGTGGGCCTGCTGACCATGACCGAGATGGCCGGCAATGCCGGGCGGATAGCCGACTGCGTGGACATCCCGGTGATCGCCGACGCCGACACCGGCTACGGCAACCCGCTGAACGTGATCCGCACCGTCGGGGCCTTCGAGGCCGCCGGGGTCGCCGGGATCCACATCGAGGACCAGGTCGCCCCCAAGAAGTGCGGTCACATGGAGGGCAAGCACGTCATCCCGGCCGAGGAGATGGCGGCGAAGATCCGGGCCGCGGTCGACGCCCGTGCCCAGCCCGAGTTCCTGATCATCGCCCGGACCGACGCGCGGGCAGTGGAGGGCCTGGAGCGGGCACTGGACCGCGCCCGGATGTACCTGCAGGCCGGTGCGGATGCGCTGTTCATCGAGGCGGTTGTCAATGAGCAGGAAGCCCAGGAGGTGGTCCGCGCCTTCCCCGGTGTGCCGCTGCTGTTCAACTGGGCAGAGGGCGGCAAGACCCCGCCGCTCAGCCTGGCCCGGCTGACCGGGCTGGGCTACCGGATCGTCATCTTCCCGATCAGCACCCTGCTGGCGGCGACGGCCGGCATGCGGGCGGTGCTGGCGGAGATCGCCCGGGCCGGGACCCCGGCGGCGGCACTGCCGGGCCTGCCCGCGTTCGGCGAGTTCGTGGACTTCATCGGCCTGCCCGAGGTGCGGGAGGCCGAGCAGCGCTACGCCACCTGACCCGCCAGCGCTGGCTCAGGCCGGGCCGACCTGCCCGTCCTGGGGGATGAGCTCGCCCTTCTCCCGCAGCACATCGAGAACCACGCTGCCGTCAACTGTCTCTTTCTCGACCAGCCGCACCGCCAGCCAGTCCAGCGCGTCGCGGTGGTCGCGCAGCAGCGCCACCGCCCGCTGCTCGGCCTCCCGCAGCAGCCGGCCGACCTCCTTGTCCACCACCCGCTGGGTTTCTTCGGAGTAGGGCCGCCGCAGCCCGTCCTCGATCGGGCCACCGAGGTATTTGGGACCTTCCGGCGTGTAGCCGACCGGCCCGAGTGCCTCGGACAGGCCGAACTCCCGCACCATCCGGATGGCCAGCTGGGTGGCATCGGCCAGGTCGTTGGCCGCGCCGGTGGAGCCGTGCCCGAATACGACCAGTTCGGCGGCCCGCCCGCCGAGGCGCACCGTGAGCGCGTCGTGCAGGTATGCCTCGCTGTAGAGGTGGCGTTCTGCCTCGGGTAGCTGGTGGGTGGCGCCCAGTGCCATTCCCGCCGGCAGGATGGTCACCTTGGCCACCGGGTCCGCATGCTCGCACAGCGCTGCCACCAGCGCATGCCCGGACTCGTGCACGGCCACCGACTGCTTCTCCTCGGGCAGCAGCACGTTCGAGGACTCCCGCCGTCCCAGCAGCACCCGGTCCCTGGCCGTGTCGAGGTCGAGCGCCGTGACGGTGGTCCGGCCGTCCCGGACGGCGTTGATCGCCGCCTCGTTCACCAGGTTGGCCAGGTCAGCGCCGGAGAACCCGGGCGTGGCCCGGGCCGTGATCGTCAGGTCCACGTCCGGCCCGAGTTTCTTGCCGCGGGAATGCACGGCCAGGATCGCGGCCCGCTCGGTCTGGTTGGGCAGCGGCACGATCACCTGCCGGTCGAACCGCCCCGGCCGCAGCAGGGCAGGATCGAGCGACTCCGGCCGGTTGGTGGCGGCGANNCGGCCGATCAGGGTCTTGCCGCTGCCGGGTGGGCCGATCATGATCACCCCGCGTGGGCCCTGCGCTCCGGCTGCCATATACCGCATCGGGTCGCGCAGGAAATCGACGACCTCGCTGACCTCCTGC
>DPMS01000643.1 GCA_003541285.1 Actinomycetota bacterium | reverse complement strand
GCCGCCAACGTGTCGGGCTTCCCCTCGCACCGGGTGATGGGGCAGGCCGGCATGCTGGACACCGCGCGGTTCACCTACTTTGTGGCCGAGAAACTGGGTGTGCCGGTGGGCTCGGTGCGCACGCTCACCCTCGGCTCGCACGGTGACACGATGGTGCCGGTCCCGTCCGCGTGCACGGTCGACGGGAAGCCACTCACCAGCCTGATGTCCGGGGCCGATATCGAGGCGCTGGTCGAGCGGACCCGGCAGGGGGGCGCGGAGATCGTCGCCCTGCTCAAGACCGGGTCCGCCTACTACGCCCCGTCGGCGGCCGCCGCCCGGATGGCCCGCGCTGTCGCCGAGGACGCCGGTGCCACCCTGCCGGTCTGCGCCTGGGTGGACGGGCAGTACGGCATCTCCGGCGTGTACCTGGGGGTCGAGGCCGAGGTCGGCGCGTCCGGCGTGCGCAAGGTGGTCGAGCGGGACCTGACCGAGCAGGAACTTGCCGCGCTGCGGCAGGCGGCCGAAGCGGTCCGCGCCAAGCAGGCAGGCGTCGCCAGCCTCTGACCGGCCCGCCCGCACGTTCCATGATCACGGAATCCTGACAGGCGATACGACTGGCAGGATTCCGTGATCATGGTGGCGGTGGCGATGAGGCCCGCCACTGCGCTGCCCGGGATCCCCGGCCCGCGACGGCTGATGGCGTCCTGGCTCATCCCGTCGTCCTGATTGCCATTGCATGAGCCGACGACTGCGCCGGGCACCATCATCTCCCGCGGATCTGAGGACGCCGCGCATCCCTTCCCGTGCTGTCATCGCCCGTGTGCCGTCGATGGCCGTGCCGTCCACCGCATCGCCGTGCCCGCTCATCGCCGGCGCCCTCACCGGAGACGGCGTGCGCTCGCCGAGGGCGGCGCGTCGAGGAACCCGGGGGCCGGCCAGCCCAGGCGGGCGTACCGCTCGCCGATGGCGGCGCGGACAGCGTCCTGGGCGGCGGGTACCAGCGCGATGACCGACCCGCCGAAGCCGCCGCCCATCATCCGGGCGCCCAGCGCCCCTGCCTCCAGCGCAGCGTCCACCGTCGTGTCCGCTTCCGGCCAGGAGACCTCGAAGTCGTCCCGCAGGGAGGTGTGCGAGGCCGACAGCAGCGCACCCGCCCCTGCCAGGCCACCAGCCCGGAGCATGGCCGCGGCCTGTGTCACCCGGTGGTTCTCGGTGACCACATGCCGGGCCCGGCGGCGCAGCACCGGGTCGGCGAGCCCGTCCGCGGCGGCGGCGTCGGCGACGTCGCGCAGGCATCGCACGCCCAGCTCACCGGCCGCCTGGTCACACTCGCCGCGCCGCAGCGCGTACCTGCCGTCGCCCAGCGCGTGCCTGGCGCCGGTGTCCACGATCAGCAGGGCAAGCCCGGCCGCGGCCGGCTCGAGCGGGACCGCCGACCCTTCGCCGCTGCGGCAGTCGAGCAGGAGCGCGTGACTGGCCTGGCACAGCAGCGATGCGGACTGATCCATGATCCCGCTGGGCACCCCCACGAAGTCATTCTCCGCGCGCCGCGCCAGGATAGCCAGGTCAGGGCGGGGCACGTCCAGCCCGTACAGCCCGGTGAGCGCAAGAGCGACCGCGCATTCCAGCGCGGCCGAGGACGAGAGCCCGGCACCTTGCGGCAGGGTGGAATCGATGGCAAGGCTGGCGCCGCCCACCGGATGGCCGGCCTCGCGCAGTGCCCAGGCCACCCCAGCCGGATACGCTGCCCAGCCGGTCACCCGGCCGGGCGCGACCGTTGCCAGTGGCAGCGTGGCCGGCTCGCCAGGCGCCTGCCGCGACCGGATCACCAGCATGCCATCGTGGCGGCAGGCGGCGGCGACCAGCACACCGCGGTCAAGCGCGAACGGCAGGACCCATCCCTGGTTGTAGTCGGTGTGCTCGCCGATCAGGTTGGCGCGGCCAGGAGCCTGCCACACCCCTTCGGGCTGCCTGCCGTAGCAGTCGCCGAACCAGCCGGCCACCCGGTTGGCGTCGGCCTCGTCGCTCACCGGGCCAGGCCCTGGGCGAACTGCCACGCATCGGCGACTATCGCGCGCAGGCCGGACTCCGGCCGCCAGCCGCGTTCGGCGCTAATACGGTCGGAAGAGGCGATGAGAACCGCCGGATCGCCCGGCCGGCGGGGGGCGATCCGGGACGGGATCTCCCGCCCGGTCACCTCCCGGCAGGTCTGGAGTACCTCCAGGTTGGAGAACCCGCTGCCGCTGCCCAGGTTGTAGATCCGGTGCAGGCCGGGGTCACAGGCATCCAGGGCCAGCAGGTGGGCCCGGGCGAGGTCGGTGACATGGATGTAGTCGCGCACGCAGGTGCCATCGGCCGTGGGGTAGTCGTCACCGAAGATCTGCACACAGGCATCCGGGCCAGCGCTGCCGAGTGCGACCGAGAGAATGTTCGGGATGAGGTGGGTCTCGGGATCGTGCCGCTCACCGAACCACCTGCCGTCCGGGCCGGCGTAGGCGCCTGCCACGTTGAAGTACCGCAGGCTTACCGCCCCGGTCTGGTGCATCCTGGCGTGTTCCGCGAGCGCGGTGTCGGTGGCGAGTTTCGTGGCGCCGTAGGGGTTGGTGGGCCTGGCCGGGGCGCTCTCGGTGATCGGGACCCGCTCAGGTTCCCCGTAGACCGCGGCGGTGGATGAGAAGACGATCCGGGCGGTCTTGGTGGCCCGCATGGCCTCCAGCAGTGCCAGCGTCCCGCCGAGGTTGTGCCGCCAGTACAGCGCCGGCCTGGCCACCGACTCGGCCACCAGCGATTTGGCCGCGAAATGCAGCACGGCGTCGGCCCCGTCGGCGAGCACGTCCCGCGCCCGGTCCTGGATAGTCCCGCGGACGTAGGTGGCACCGGCAGGTACCGCGTCCGCGTGGCCGGTGGACTCGTCATCCAGCACGATCACCTCGTGGCCCTCGGCGAGGAGCATGGCGGCGACCACACTGCCGATGTAGCCCGCGCCTCCGGTGACAAGCAGTTTCATCCGGCCTCCCGGAGACTGCTCGCGGCCTCCTCCGGCAGGATGTCGTTGATCCAGACACCCATGCCTGATTCTGTGCCCGCGAGGTACTTGAGTTTGCCCGGCGCCCGCCGGATGGAGATCAGCTGCAGGTGGAGCCCGAATTCCCGGCGGGCGAACGCGTCGCCGGCGGGCGCCTGATGCCAGGCCGCGATGTAGGGCAGCGGCAGGCCGAAGAGCGCGTCGAATCGCCGCAGCAGGTCAAGATATATGTCACAGAACGCGACCCGGGCTGCCTCATCCAGTTCCGGGAGCGCCGGCACGCGGCGGGCGGGGAAGAGCAGGATCTCGAACGGCCAGCGGGCGGCGGCGGGCACGAATGCGGTCCAGTGCTCGTTGCGGGCCACGATCCGGGTCCCCGCCGCCACCTCGCCCGCGACCATGTCATCGAACAGGTTGCCGCGCCTGGCCGCCGCGTATGCCTGCGCCTGGCCGAGTGCCCGGGCGGTGCGCGGGGTGACGAAAGGGAAGCCGTAGATCTGCCCGTGCGGGTGGTGGAGCGTCACCCCGATCTCCTCGCCGCGGTTCTCGAAGCAGTAGACCTGCTCGATGCCGGGAGCCGCCTGCAGGACGGTGGTCCGGTCCGCCCACGCTTCCAGTACGGTCCGCACCCGCCGGGGGGATAGCTGGGCGAACGAGGCGTTGTGGTCGGCGGTGAAGCAGACCACCTCGCAGCGCCCGATGGCCGGCCGCCCGGCAACGCCGCCCGTCTCCAGCGGCCCAACCTGGGCCTGTGGGCTTGGGGCCT
>DPMS01000242.1 GCA_003541285.1 Actinomycetota bacterium | reverse complement strand
GCTCTCGCCAAGACGCGAAGAACGCCGAGAGAACACCTGAAGTCCCTATCATCACAGGCTTGGTGTCTTGGCGAGAGAACGTCTCTTTCTGTGCCCGCACATTCCGTCGGTTGGCAGAATTTTTCGATATCGTCGGCGTCTACTTCGGTACATTCGAGCGCGACAGCAGCACAGCCAAGCGGTCGTTAGTTCAACCAGCCTATTACGCGTGCGGTTTGCGGACCGATGATCACGAAGCCGAGGTCGGGCGGTATTTCCGCGTTGGTGGGACTGAGCGGGATGCGGCCGGCCATAATCGCGGCGTAGTGCTGCGGATAGCGCGGTTCCTTGTCGGGTTCGGCGTAGCCCTGCGGGTAGATCGGCTGATCGGTGGCGAGGTCGTATTTGTCGGTGGCGCCGACCAGATGGAGGAATTCGTGGGCGATGACGACGTTGTTGGTCTCGCTCATGCGCGGGTCGGCGAAGACGTTGGCCACGCCGATCAGACCTTTTTCCAGCCCCAGCGATTCGTGCAGTTCCGGCGTCAGTTTGGAGTCGTGGTAGACCACGAACATCTGCATGTTGGCGAGGCCGTGGAAGGTGTCATGTTTCCAGGCCCAGTAGCGCATCTCCAGGCTCCACAACATCACCTTCAATATCTGCCGGTCGCGGGGCGGTGGCGGCGGCAGGGCGTCGACCTCGGGCGCCAGGTGGACCTCGACCGGTTGGCGCAGCGGCAGGTGGTATTGGGCGGCCTCGGTCTCCAGGAAGGTCTCGATGGAGTGATAGGTGTCGTCGGACAGCGTCCGGATATAGTGCTGCGTGGCCTCCCGCCGGTCGCCGGCGATGGGGTAGACCACCAACCACTGGGTCTGGGTCCAGGCGGTGGCGCGATGTTTGGTGAGCCAGCCGCCGACGCCGACCAGCAACAGGATAAACAGCAGGATGGCGATGCGGAGGTGGCGGAAGGTCATGGCGGCGCTCAGCGGTTCTCGTTTTTCGACACGCGGCGCAATACCCAATCCAGCGCGGCGATCGGCAACAGGCGGCGCAGCACGCCGAACAGGTGGGTGGGGAAGGTGACGTAGTAGCGCGCCTTGGGACGCGGCGCTTCCAGGGCATGCATAACTTTGACCAGCACCGCTGCGGGCGGCAGCGTGAACGGCTGCGCCGGCCCTTGCTTGGTCAGGCGTTTTTCCATGCCGCGGTAGATGTCGCGGAAGTGACTCGCCTCGGCGTCGATGTTCTCCTTGTAGTTGGCGAAGGCGTTGGCGCGGAAGCGGCTGGCGATCGGACCGGGCTCGATCAGGCTGATGTGGATGCCGCTGCCGTGCAGTTCCAGGCGCAGGGTATCGGTCAATCCTTCCAACGCAAACTTGGTGGCGGCGTAGGCGCCGCGGAACGGCAGGCTGATCATGCCCAGTATCGAGCTGTTGTTGATGATGCGGCCGTAGCCCTGGCGGCGCATTACGGCGATGACGCGACAGGTGAGTTCGTGGGTGCCGAACAGGTTGGTCTCGAACTGGGCGCGCAGCACCTCGCGCCGCAGGTCTTCCACCGCGCCGGGCTGACCATAGGCGCCGTTGTTGAACAGGGCGTCGAGGCGGCCGCCGGTGCGGTGCAGTATTTCGGTCAGCGCAGTGTCGATGGATGCGCTGTCGGCCAGGTCGAGTTGCAGGCTTTCCAGGCCTTCGGCGTTGAGCCGCGCCACGTCTTCGGCCTTGCGCGCGGTGGCGAAGACGCGATAGCCGCGCGCCTGCAATCCCTGCGCGACGCACAGCCCGATGCCGCTGGAGCAGCCGGTGATCAGAATGCTTTTGTCGGTGCTGGCCATTGTCGTCACCTGGTCGATGTCCCGTCGTGTTTGCGCCATGTCCCCGGCTTGTTGCGCTACGTCAGCAGCACCGCGACGATGCCGGTGATGAAGACGCCGTCGAAGGTGCCGGCGCCGCCGATGGACGCGACCGGCGCACCCAGCCGCCGCACCTTGCCCAGGTTAGCCAGGTCGGCCCCGGCCAGCGTGCCCAGCGTGCCGCTCACGTACGCAAGGCCCGCCATCGCCGCGGGGTGGAACAGGAAGGCGGTCAGCACAGCGAAAATCCCGGGCAGCAGCGCGGGAACCGCGATGCCCAGTCCCGGCACCGGGCGCGCCACCAGGTGCACCAGGACGCCGACGATGGCGATGGCGGCAAACGCCTGCCAGCCGAGCCGGTCATGGATGATCAGGTACACCGACAGCGCCGCGGGCACCAGCGCACCACCCAGGTTCACCGCCACCACTGCGGAACGGCTGCGCAGCACGGGCACGAAGTAACGGATCCCGAACACGCTGACGTATGGTTCCATCTGCACCGCGCTGACCCGGTACCTGGCGACCGGGATGTTCACGGCGCTGCCCAGCAGGACGGCGAGCAGCAGCAGCGCGGCGATCCACGGAGCGATGCCGAGGCTGGCCAGTGCATAGGTCAGCACACCCACCAGCAGGAAAACGGCCAGCGCGACAGCGAGGAAGACCGCCGCGAGCAGAAACGGCCCCGCCAGCGGCCAGTAGAGGAACGGCGGCCGCGTGACCCGGCGCGGCGGGCCATCTCTCCAGACCACGTTGCGCCCTCTCCTGCCGCGGCGCTCCCGGCACACCCGGCAGACGGGTCAGGGCAACTCGCGACATGACGTGATTCGAGCGTCAACTCACACTACCTGCCGGCCAGATCCTTACATCCCGGCGGACAGGCCTGGCGCACGGCAGTGGGCCGGACGGAATGATGCTGGCATGACCGGTACCTTCAGCGCCCGCCGGCGGGATGTGCTGCTGACACTGCTCCTGGGCGCCGTCAGCGTCGCCGCCTACCTGCTCTACCCGGTCCTGAACCATGGCCCGGCCAGGATCTTCCTTCGCACACCACTGGACCGCGTGATCCCGCTTGTCCCGGTCATGGCCATCCCGTACCTGTCGCTGATCCCGCTGATCATCCTCGCGGCCGTCGTCTTCGCCGTCGCCGACCTGCGCCGGTTCCAGCAACTGGCCCTGGCCGTGACACTGGCGCTGCTGATCAGCTACCTGGTCTACGCGCTGGCGCAGTCCTATGTCATCCGGCCCTCCCCAACCGGCCGGGACTGGCTGAGCGCGGCGGTCCGCCACGTGTACGCACTCGACCAGCCCTACAACGACTTCCCCAGCCTGCACACCTCGCTGTCGGCGATCGTCGCCATCCTGTGGTGGAGGGTCCACCGGCGGACCGGGGTGGCCGTCGCGATCTGGTGCGGCCTCATCGTCGCCTCGACGGTCCTGATCCACCAGCACTACCTGGCCGATATCGCCGGTGGCCTGGCCGTCGCCTGGCTCGCCGTGGCAGCCGGTGGCCGCATCGTCGGCGCCATTCACCGCGGCCACCCTGGTACGCCAGACGGCGAAGGTCGCACCAGGCTGGGCCCCATGGCCCGGTAAGCCCTCACGTCACGGGACGGAATCTGGACAGGGCGCTGGCGTAATGGCGTGTGCCCCGGGCGCTAACCGGGTGTCATCCCGCGCTGCCCTTCAGCTACCTGCCTGCTGCGCCGGCACTAAGGGGAATCACCCGCGACCGGTACAACAGCGTCCCGCCCGACTCGGGTGGACGCTATATCTATCTGCGGGACGACGGCTCTGGCGAGTACTGGTCCCCTTCGTGGCAGCCCACTCAGCGCAAACTCGACCACTACGAATGCCGGCACGGGCTTTCGTACACGCAGATCGCCTCGCGGTACCGGGGCGTGCGCGCGGAGATCCTGTACTTCGTGCCGCTTGACGAGACGCTCGAGGCCTGGCGGCTGCGGAACTCGAACGAGCGTGACGTTCCGGTCCGCATGTCGGTGTTCTCGCCGGTGGAATTCTGCCTGTGGGGACGCCCAGGACGACGCGACGAACAGTGCTCTACGAGCACCTGGAACGGTCGGTGCACTACACGCTTGACCGGCTCGGCCCGCACGCGCTGCCGCTCATCGGCAGGGCTGACTGGAACGACTGCCTGAACCTCAACTGCTTCTCGGACACTCCCGGGGAGCCGTTCCAGACGACGGCGAACAAGCAGGGCGGCGGTGCCGAGTCGGTGTTCATCGCCGGCCTGTTCATACTCGCCGTCACCGAACTCGCGGAGATCGCCGAGCGGCGTGGCCTGGCCGGCGACGCCACCGACTACCGGGCTGAGGCGAGCAAGATGGCTGGCTCCGTCGTCGAGCACGGCTGGGATGGCGCGTGGTTCCGCCGCGCCTACGACTATTTCGGCAATGCCGTCGGCTCGTGCGAGAACGAGGAGGGCAAGATCTTCGTCGAGCCGCAGGGCATGTGTGTGCTGAGCGGCTTCGGCGTCGAGGACGGCCTGGCGACCCGGGCGCTCGACAGCGTGCGTGAGCATCTGGCCACCGACCACGGCATCATGCTGCTTCACCCCGCATACACCCGTTACCACGTCGAACTGGGCGAAATATCGTCGTACCCGCCTGGCTACAAGGAGAACGCCAGCGTCTTCTGCCATGCCAATCCGTGGGTGATGATCGCCGAGGCGATGATCGGCCGGGGCGCAATTCAGGCGGCGGCCGCCGGGTCGCCCACCTCGCGGTCGACGGCGAGCCGATCACGGGAACGCTCGTCCCACTGGCACCGCCAGGCGCGACGGTGAACGTCGAGGCGGTCACCGGGTAAGAGGCACTTTTCACGGCTCCGGCACTGACATATCAGGACGAAAAGGACGCCAGAGTGGGCCGGAGCCGTGAAATGTCGCGGAATCCAGGGTGCCGACCCGGTCCGTGCTAGGAGGCTGCCGCCGGTACCGGCCGCGTGCCGCGGCGGGCGAAACGTTCCCGCTGCTCCGCGGTCAGATGCTGATCACGAAAAAAGATGACCCCGTGGTCACCCCAGGCCTGCCGCACCGCTTCATACGTCGCGGCGGGTAATCGCAGGACAGATCGAGCCCGCGGATCTCCGTGCCGATCAGCCCGCCCAGCCGGCGCACTTCCGGCAGGCCTGCTGTCATCGCGCCCGCTCCCTCCGCGGCAGCCGCAGCCATGCGGCCGTACCATCAGCCAGCGCCCCAACGCCAGCGATCAGCTCCCATCAAGCGATCAGCTCCCATCATCAGCCCGGATCGCCATCCGGGGCAGTCCTCGATGGCCGCATCAGGCCGGCTTTGGGTGTGCTCACGAACCCGGGGGCGACGTTGCCGTTCAGCGGGCCGAAGGCGCCGTCCCCGCCCCGTGATATAGGCCGAGACACAGCAGCGACGAGGCCAGGCCGGGGAAGGTCTGGGTGTCCCATCCGGTGAGAGCTTTCCAGCGCTCCAGCCGGTACTTCGCGGTGTTGGGATGGATGTGCAGCAGCCGTGCACAGGCGGAGATGGAGTAGCCGCTGCTGGCATAGGCGCGGACCGTCTCCGGCAACCGCGGATACTCCGCGGCGATCTCGGCGCCCCCCGACAGCAGGCCGGCCAGACGGTGCTGCTGGGCATGAAGCAGGGTCATGAGCCAGTCGCCGGCGAAATGGACATCCCGGCCCGCGGCGTGCGCCAGGCCGAGCGCGTCGAGCGCGTCGGCGAGACTCGCCGACGCGCCCACCAGGCCTGCCCGCGGCAGGCCAGTGCCGATCCGCAGCTGGATATCGCGATGGGACTGGCGCACGATGGCGGCCAGGCCGGCCTGGAGTCCCTGGCTGATCAGGACCGCCCGGCCGGCGTCATGGACGCAGATCGCCGGAGTGGCTGACGCTTCCAGCGCGGAGTCCAGCCGGTCCACGGCCTCCTCGTCGAGCGGGCCGGCGCAGGCGACGACGAACTCGCCGTCCGGGTCGAAGCCGAGCGCGCGGGCCAGCCGGGCGGCTCCGTGGGCACCATCGGTCAGGGCTTGCAGGAACTGCCGCCGCAGGGTCAGGCGCGTCGCCACCCGGGTGCGCAGCTCGGTGGCGTGCGCGTCGGCGACGGCCGCGGTGAGGCGGTGGAACCACAGCCACACCGGCGCCACCTCACCGGCCAGCTCCGGGGTGAGGTCCGGGTCGTGTCTTTTCGCACCGGCCAGCAGCTCGTTCCAGATCTCGCGGTAGGCGATGTGGTAGGCCTCGACGACATCCGGCAGCGCCAGCTGGGCGGCGGCCCGCCGGCGGCCGACCGCCCTGGTCTGCTCCAGCGCACTGGCCGTGGGCGGGCGGCGGGTCCTGAGGCCGGTGACGATGGTCTCGATCTGTGCTCGCACGTCGCGATGGTGCTCGGCGTACGGCAGCTTCGCGTAGCCGGGGACCTCGGCCCTGATCCGGTCCGTGATATCGCGGGAGAGCTCACCGACCCGCGCGGACAGCGACTCAAGCAGGTTCTGGGCACCGGGCATACGGCTCGCCTCCTGTGGACTTCACGAACAGTAGGCCACACGTTCGGGAAATTTCGCATCGATCAGAGGGGGCGCGGACTGTGATCATAGTGAAGTTCCCGATTTGGATCGCCGAAGGAGATGCTTACCATGGCTGTCCGATCGCTGGACGATCGTTACCTGCTCGAGAACGGTCTCGTCCACCTGACCGGTGTCCAGGCGCTGGCCCGGCTGCCGCTGGACCTGCTGCGGGCCGACCGGCGGGCCGGGCGCGCCGGTAGTGCTCGCCGAGACCCAGGACAACCCCGGCGCGGGCGGCAACGGCGACACCACCGGGCTGCTTGCCGCGCTGGTGCGCCAGAGCGCGCCGCAGGCGCTGCTCGGCCTGCTGGTCGACGCGGCGGCGGCCGGGCGCGCGCACGAGGCGGGGCAGGGCGCGACGCTCGCCTTCTCGCTCGGCGGGAAGTCGGGCATCTCCGGCGACGCGCCGTTCGCGGGCGAGTTCACCGTCGAGCGCCTCGCCGACGGCAACTTCACCTGCAGCGGGCCGATGTTCAAGGGATTTCGCATGACCCTGGGGCCGATGGCGCTGCTCAGGAGCCGCGCCGCGCCCGGGGTGCGGGTGGTGCTCGCCTCGAAGAAGGTGCAGGCCGCCGACCAGGAGATGTTCCGTCACCTCGGCGTCGAGCCGAAGCTCGAACGCATCCTGGGATTGAAGAGCTCGGTCCACTTCCGCGCCGACTTCGAGCCGATCGCGCGCGAGATCCTGGTGGTGAAGGCGCCCGGCCCGGCGCTCGCCGACCCGGCGGAATTCAATTGGACCAAGCTGCGCAAAGGCCTGCGCCTGCGCCCGCTCGGGCCCCCCTACGCAGGCTGACGCGGCGGTTCGGGCCAAGGCTTCTGCGCCGGGCGCATCGACTCGAGGGCGTGCGCCAGACGCAGCACGCCGAGGTCGTCGAAGCGCCGTCCGATGATCTGCACTCCGACCGGCAGGCCGTCGGCGCTGAAGCTCCAGCTGAGCGATGCGGCCGGCTGCTCGGACATGTTGTACGCAACCGTGAACGCGATGTGCGGCAGCGCATCGTGCGGATCGTTGCCCGGCGCCGGAATTCCGGCCTCGTAGGGCAGGATCGGCGAGACGGGCGAAATCACGAAGTCGAACGGCTGGCAGGCCGCGACCGCGGCTTCGCGCATCGCCATCACCAGCGCGTAGGCCTGCATCACGTCGCGGCCGCTGAAATCCCTGGCGCGCCAGCTGCACCACTCGACGATGAAGGGCAGCACCCTGGCCTGCTTCGCCGGCGGCAGCTGCATGGTGTCGTGGAAGGAACGCGCCTCGAAGAAGCGGCACATGCCGTCGAGCATCTCCGGCGTGAGGAAGCTGGGCAGCTCCTCGACCGTGCAGCCGGCGCCTTCGAGCGCCTTTGCCGCGGCCTTCGCGGCGCCGCTCACTTCGGGATGCACCGGCAGGCCGCAGCGCATGTCGGGCAGGAAGCCGACCTTCAGCCTGTCGAGCGAAAGGCCCTCGAGGCCGGCGAGATAATCGATGCCTTGCGGCGGCAGGCTCATGAAATCTCGCGCGTCCGGCCGCGCCAGCACGCCCATCATCAGCGCCGCGTCGGCGACGCCGCGGGTCATCGGGCCGGCGACGCGCCCCATGTAAGGCGGCTGGATCGGCACCCTGCCGAGCGAGGGCTTGAGCGCGAAGATGCCGCAATGGGTCGCCGGCAGGCGCACCGAGCCGCCGATGTCGGTGCCGAGGTGCAGCGGCGCGTAGCCGGCGGCCGCGCCGGCGCCCGCGCTCGAGCCGGAGGTGTTGCGGTCCAGCCGCCAGGGATTGCGGGTGACGCCGTGCAGGCTCGACAGGCCCGAGGACAGCATGCCGTAATCCGGCATCGTGGTCTTGCCGAGGATGACCGCCCCCGCCTCGCGCAGGCGCGCCGCGGGCGGGTCATCGGCCGCGGCGGGCGGGGCGTCCTCGTTGGCGCGGGTGCCGATCGGGGCGGGATCGCCGCGGGTGGCGATGTTCTCCTTGATCGTGACCGGAACGCCGTCGAGCGCCGAGAGCGGCTTGCCGGCGCGCCAGCGCCCCTCGGCCGCCCGCGCCTGGGCGAGCGCGCCCTCGCGGTCCAGGCGGTACATCGCGTTCAGCTTCGGCTCCCAGGCCTCGATCCTGGAGAGGAGCGCCGCGGCGGCCTCTCGCGGCGACAGCTCGCCGCGCCGGTACTCTGCGGCGAGCGCAGCGGCGGAAAGCTCATCGATCCCTGACATCGGCGCCCTCCCTGATCAGCGGTGAATATATACTGGCCGCATGGCGCCTTGGGCAGGACAGGCGTGACCGTTTTGCAATAATAGGGCGCTATCCTCTTGCCGGCGCCACGGTTTGACCCTGGTCAAACGAGGGGCCCGAAAGCTGGAGTTGAATGACATCCTGCCCGCGGCCGCACGCGCGGACACAATCAGAACAGAGGAGTATTCCATGCGCATGAAGAAATTTGCCGCGGCGTTTGCCGGCGCGGCCCTCGTCGCCTCGGCGCCGGCGTACGCGGTGACCGAAATCCAGTGGTGGAATGCGATGACCGGTGCCCTGGGCGAGCAGGTCAAGCTGATCGCCGACGACTTCAACGCCTCGCAGTCGCAATACAAGGTCGTGCCGGTCTACAAGGGCGGCTACGCCGATACGATGGCTGCGGGGATCGCCGCGGCCCGCACCGGCAACGCCCCGGACATCCTGCAGGTGTTCGAGGTCGGGACAGCGACCATGATGGCGGCCAAGGGGGCCATACTGCCTATTTACAAGCTGATGGAGCAGACCGGCAACAAGCTCGACATGAGCGCCTACATGCCCGCGGTGGCGAGCTACTACAGCGATACGCACGGGCGGCTGATCTCGATGCCGTTCAACAGCTCGACGCCGGTTTTCTTCTACAACAAGGATGCGTTCAAGAAGGCCGGGCTCGACCCCGCCAAGCCGCCGAAGACCTGGGAGCAAGTGGGCGAGGCGGCAGCGAAGATCAAGAGCAGCGGCGCCGCTCCCTGCGCCTTCACCACGGGCTGGGAAGTGTGGGTGCAGATGGAGACCATGAGCGCCTGGGACAACGTGCAGTTTGCGACCCTCGAGAACGGCTTCGGCGGCCTGGGGGCGAAGCTGACGTTCAACAATCCTACGATCGTCAAGCACATCGCAACGCTCGGCGAGTGGGCGAAAGACGGCCGCTTCACCTACGCCGGGCGCACGACGCAGCCGGAGGCCAAGTTCTACGCCGGCGACTGCGCGATGCTCACCTCGTCCTCCGCGGCCCGCGCCAACATCATGAAGAACGCCAAGTTCGATGTCGGGATGGGGTTCCTGCCGTACGACGCGTTCGCGAAGGGCGCGCCGCAGAACGCGATCATCGGCGGCGCCAGCCTGTGGACCTTCAGCGGCCACTCGAAGGCGCGCGAGAAGGCGACGGCCGCGTTCTTCGAGTTCATGTCCTCGCCCAAGATCCAGGCGCGCTGGCACCAGAACACCGGCTACGTGCCGATCACCAAGGCGGCCTATGAGCTGACGAAGAAGCAGGGCTACTACGAGAAGAATCCCGGGACCGACATCGCGGTCAAGCAGCTGCTCGAGAGGAACCCGACCAAGGTGTCGAAAGGGGTTCGCCTCGGATACTTGCCGCAGATCCGCGACGTGACCGACGAGGAGCTCGAAGCGGTGTGGACCGGCAAGAAGTCGGCCAAGGCGGCTATCGACGAGGCGGTGAAGGGCGGCGACGTGCTGCTGCGCCAGTTCCAGCGCGAGAACAAGTAACACAGGCCGAGGGCCCGGCGGAAGCACGGGACGGCCCCGCGAGGGGCCGTCCTTTTTATGGCCACCGACAAGCGCACCCATTTCCCGAGCCCCTGGCTGCCGTACGTGCTGGTCGCGCCGCAGCTGGCGATTACGCTCGTGTTCTTCATGTGGCCCGCCGGGCAGGCCATGTGGCAGTCGATGCTGCAGCAGAACGCCTTCGGCACCAACGTCCAGTTCGTCTGGTTCGACAACTTCAAGGATCTGTTCGCCGATCCGCGCTACCTCGCCTCGTTCAAAACGACCGCGGAGTTCAGCCTGCTGGTCGCCGGCTCCGGGATCGGCATCGGGCTGCTGTTGGCGGCCTGTTGCGACTACCTGCTGCGCGCCGCCCGGGTATACCAGACGCTGGTGATCTGGCCCTACGCGGTGGCGCCGGCGGTCGCCGCGGTGCTCTGGAGCTTCATCTTCAACCCTTCGCTCGGGCTGGTGACCTACGCGCTCAAGGCATGGTTCGGCTACGACTGGAACTACCTGCTGTACAGCGGCCAGGCGATGATCCTGGTGGTGATCGCCTCGACCTGGCGCCAGATCAGCTACAACTTCCTCTTCTTCCTCGCCGGCCTGCAGTCGATTCCGCGCTCGCTGACCGAGGCCGCGGCGATCGACGGCGCGGGGCCGGTCAAGCGCTTCGCCACGATCGCGTTTCCGCTGCTCTCGCCGACCTCGTTCTTCCTGCTGGTGGTCAACATGGTGTACGCCTTCTTCGAGACCTTCGGCGTGATC
>DPMS01000369.1 GCA_003541285.1 Actinomycetota bacterium | reverse complement strand
CACATCGCGCACGGTTCCAGCGTGACAAACAGCTCGCAGCCTGTCAGCCGGTAGTTGCCCAGGCGCTGCGCCGCATCGCGCAATGCGGCCATTTCGGCATGGGCCGAGGGGTCGCTGCGCGAAATCGGCGCATTGAAACCGCGCCCGACAATCTCGCCGTCCTTTACCACGACCGCGCCCACAGGGACCTCGCCGGCGGCCTCTGCCTGATGCGCCAGCGCGAGCGCCTCGCGCATGAAGAATTCGTCGTGGTCGTTTTGTCCGGAAACTTTCAAAATTAACCCATAATGCCTGCGTTAAGTATTTGCACGGAGCCGCGCATGCGGTATTGTACGGCCAAAATCCAATCCCGCATTAAGTGACTATTAACCCCGGGTACGCCGTATTGCAAGCCCTGCCAAGAATCGATGAAATATGCAATCACACACTATAATCAAGTGTATAGACGCTACAATCGCGTTGAAGATCAAGGCGAAAGCTGATAAAGTGGTACCCGTCTAATCCACTCGGCTATTAAGGTGTAAACTTATGAACGCTCCGGATAAGTCACTGAGAACTTACAAATCTCTCGAAAAGCTCCGCGTTGTCGCGGAGACCAGTACCGAAAACGATCACAAGGTGCACTTCCTTGCGCCACCGCCCCTCACCCGGCAGGCGGAAGGTGAGACCGGACACTTCCGCACCTACCAGCCGCGGCCCTTTACGCCCGAGGAGCGCGCGGACACCACCATATTGTTCGGCGGCCTGCACTGGCGCGCCGAGCGCCTGATCGTGGCGACCATGGAAAACCTGGGCTACAAGGGGCAGGCGCTTCCCGTCGCCACGCGCGAGGACCTGAAGACCGGACGCGAAGTGGCCGACATCGGCCAGTGCTGCCCGACCAGCTTTACCACCGGCGCGCTCACCAACTTCCTGCGCCGCGAGAAGGAGCGTCTGGGCGCGGAAGAAGCCTCGCGCAGCTACGTTTACCTCACCGCAGGCTCCTGCGGCGCCTGCCGCTTTGGCCAGTACCATCACAGCTATGAGCTGGCGCTGCGCAACATCGGCATGGATTCCCTGCGCATGTTCATGCTGGACCAGGAGAAGTTCGACCAGGGCCCGACCCATGGCGGCGGCCTCGACCTCAACATTCCCTTCACCCTGGGCGTGTTCTGGGGCCTGATCCTCTCCGACCTGGTGATGGACATGGAATACCAGATCCGTCCCTACGAGGTGAACGAGGGCGAGACCGACCGCGTCTGCCGGGAGGCGATGGAGTACCTCTACGAGGCGTTCAAGAACCGTCCTACCGACCGCAGCAAGTGGGGCATGCTGGCCTGGCATGTGTTCTCCGACTATTACGTCGATGCGATGCGCGAGGTCTACCGCCGCTTCAGCACGATCGAGGTCGACCGCCTGCGCGTCAAGCCCATGGTCAAGATCACCGGCGAGTTCTACCTGCAGACCGTGGAAGGCGACCCCAACTACAACATCCATCGCTGGCTGGAAACGGAAGGCGCGGAAGTCTATCCCGCCTCCATTTCCATCTGGATCGATTACCTGTGGCGCCTGACCTAACAGGAAGCGGATGACCACATTTAGATCGAGAAGGGTTCGCGCCGCAAGCGCTTCGGCATCAAGTTCAACCAGTTCATCCTGCACGCCACGTACAAGCGCATGCGCCGTGCGCTGGGCAATTTCCCGCGCGAGATGCTGGACCAGTACGAGCTGCGCCGCCTGGCCTCGCCGTTCTTCCACAGCCACATGAACGGCGGCGAGGGCGACATGCTGATCGGCAAGGCGCTCTACACCTACCACAACAAGAAGGCGCACATGATCTGCGAACTGTCGCCTTACTCCTGCATGCCCAACACCATGAGCGTGGGCGCGATGGCGCAGGTGATCGGCCGCTATCCCGACCTGCTGTACGCGCCGCTGGAGATCAAGGGCGATTCGGAAGTGCATGCGCTGTCGCGCTGCCAGATGATCCTGACCGAGGCGAAGAAGCGCGCGCAGCGCGAGTACGACGAGGCGCTGGCCAGCACCGGCATGAGCGAAGCACAGATACGCGAGGAAATCGCAAGGCATCCCGAAATGACGCAGGCCACATACCGCGTGCCGCATTACGGCAAGTCGGGCACGGCCGCGAACATGGTGATGCACGTCGCCGCCCTCAAGCGCGCACATTAACGGCGTCCGCCGCAACACGAGAAAGGGCAGGCCATGAAGATCATCGGACTGGACATCGGTTCGACCACCGTCAAGGCGGTGGTTACGGAGAACGGCAAGGTTCTCTGGCAGGATTACACGCGCCACCACACCAAGCAGGCGGAAATGACGCACACCTTCCTGGAGCGCATGGAGGCCGAATGCGGCGTTCAGCGCGGCGTCGACCGCATTTTCCTCACCGGCTCCGGCGCCGGCCTGGTTGCGCCGCTGGTCGGCGGCAAGACGGTGCAGGAAGTGGTGGCCGTGGCCGCCGCCGTGGAGAAGCTGCACCCCGACGTGAATTTCGTTTCCGAGATCGGCGGCGAGGACATGAAGACCCTGTTCTTCACGCCCAGCGGTGAAGGCAAGAGCAAGCAGGTCTACATGCAATCCGCCTGCAGCGGCGGCACCGGCACCTTCATCGAAAAGACCGCGCGCAAGCTCCATATTCCGGCTGAGCAACTGGCGCAGATGAACTATGCGGGCCTGGATCTGCACAAGGTATCGTCCAAGTGCGGCATCTTCGCCGAGACCGATGCCAACCAGCTGGTGAAATCCGGCGTGCCGGTCGAGGAGATCATCGCCAGCCTGTTCGAAGCCGTGGTCTACCAGAACCTGGCCACACTGACCAAGGGCAACACCCCGGTTCCCGGCGTGCTGCTGCTGGGCGGCCCCAACATGTTCTTCACCGGCCTGCAGCAGGCTTGGCGCCACCACCTCGGCAAGCTGTGGGGCGAGCGCAAGATCGAGCTGCCGGAAGGCGAAACTCCCGAGTCGCTGATCCGCGTGCCGGAAGATGCGCTGTATTACGCCTGCCTGGGCTGCATCGAAGTGGGCCAAGGCGAGCGCGCGGACGTCGGCGTGTACGAGGGCCATGACAAGCTGCGCTGGTGGGTGGACAAGGGCCAGTGGGAAGCCAAGGCCAAGGAGGGCGCCAAGGGCCTGGCCTCCTCCGAAAACGACCTCGCCGACTTCAAGCGCCAGTACGCCGCCGAAGCGCAGGCCATCAATCAGCCGAAGATCGAGCCCGGCACGCCCGCCATCGTCGGCTGCGACTTCGGCAGCACCACGGCCAAGGCAGTGGTGATCTCGCCCGAGGCCGAGATACTGTTCAGCTGCTACGCGCCCTCGCAGGGCAACCCGATCGAGGATGCGAAATCGCTGTTCAGCCAGCTCCGCGAGGCAGGCTTCGAGAAGGTCGGCGGCCTCGCGCTCACCGGCTACGGCAAGGACCTGCTGAAGAACATCCTGGGTGCGGACGTGGGCGTGGTGGAGACCGTCGCGCACGCCACCGCCGCGCTGCACTATTTCCCCGACGCCGACGTGATCTGCGACGTGGGCGGCGTGGACGTGAAGATCATGATCCTGCGCCAGGGCACGGTGGCCGATTTCCGTCTCAATTCGCAGTGCTCGTCCGGCAATGGCGCCTTCCTGCAGGGCGTGGCCGAGCGCTACGAAGTCCCGCTCGAGGACTATGCCGACCGCGCCTTCAAGGCGCGCGCCGTGCCATCGCTGCAGATGGGATGCGGCGTGTTCCTGCAGTCCGACATCGTGAACCAGCAGCGCAAGGGCTGGTCGCCGGAAGAGATCATGGCCTCGCTCGCGGCCGTGCTGATTCTCGCGGCGGCCGTCTGGATCGGCGGTATGCTCGCCGTCTTCGTGGTGGCCAGGGTCGCGCACGCCACCTTGGGGGCAGCGGAGCGGGTGGCGTTCTTCCGCGGCCTGGGCCGCGCGTACGGGCCGGCCGGCGGCAGCGCGGTGGTCGCGGCGGGCCTGGTCGCCGCCACAGCGGCAGGGGTGGCGCAGGCCCGGCGGATGACCGTGCTGCGGCAGGACGCGCTGCGCGACCCCGGCAGCCTGGAGCTAGCGGCAAAGGTGCGCCAGGGTGCGCGGGGCGCCGCCGTCCTGCGCGCCACGATCGCCGCGCTCAGTCTCGCGCTCCTCGCCCTCGGGACCGTGATCGCGACATGACATCCTCCCCTGCCGACTTCGCGAGATGGGACCTTGGTCACTGGCACGGGCGCCCGGCCGGGCCTAACGTTGAGAGCCAGCCGCCGTGCCCGTGCGCCGCACCCTTGTCGGCGCGCCTCAGGGCAGCATCACTGCGGAGCCGCAAGTCGGCCGGTCCGCAGCCCCGGCAGGACGAGGAGGCAGTGCATTGTGCGATGAAGGCCGCCTGGGGAGGTTCACGCGCGGCCTGGCTGGCCGGTGAACCCACCATGACAGTCATCACCGGCCGGCACCCGCCGACGGCCAGTTCCCCGCCGGCCAGCCGCCTCGTGCCGCGGGGATCGTCTGGGGTGCGCGCTCGCGGCGGCCAGCCGCCAGGCAGCGGCGCGGCGATCAGGATCAGGCTGCTCGGCCGGTTCGCGGTGGACCGTGACGGCCAGGAGATCGCGCTGCGGGAGTTCGGCGGCAAGCTGGCCCGCCGGCTGCTGCGGCTGCTGGCGCTGCGGCGCGGGACGCTGGTCCCGAAGGACCTGATCGCCGAGGCGCTGTGGCCGGATGATCCCCCGGCGGATGCCCCGGGGAATATCGAGGTCCTGGTCAGCCGGATCCGCCGGGCGCTCGGTGACCGGACGCTGATCCGCACCGGCCAGGGCGGATACATCCTGGCCGACGGCGACCAGTGCTGGATCGACGCCGAGGCGTTCCTCGCCGCGGTGCGGGCCGGCCGGGCCAGGCTGGCCTCACGGCCGGCCGAAGCCCTCGCGTCGTTCCGCGCGGCACTCGGCATCTGGCGGGGCGAGCCGCTCCCCGAAGACACCTACGCTGACTGGGCACAAGCCGACCGGCGGCATCTCTGGACGGCCTACCTGGAGGCGCTGGACGGAGCCGCGACCGCTGCCCTGGACAGCGCCGGGACGACTGCGGCCGCGGAGGCGGCCAGCTGGGCCAGGCAGTCGGTGGCGGCCGAGCCGCTGCGCGAGTCCTCGGTGCTGCTGCTAGGCCGCGCCCTCGCTGCCGCCGGCGACCAGGCCGGGGCGCTGGCCGCCTTCGACGAGTACCGGGATCGTCTCGCCGCCGAGACCGGCCTTCAGCCCACGCCGCAGGCCCGCCTGATCCGCCAGCGCATGCTGGCCGGCCATCCCGCCGGCGGGCAGCCAGACCCTCGCCCTGTGAAGCGGCCCGCCAGACATCAGGGCCTGTCCCCTGGCCGCGGGGACCCGTTCCTCGGCCGGGAGGAGGAGTGTGCGGTGATCGCGGACGCGGCGGCCGGCCACGGTCCCCGGGTCGTGCTGGTCACCGGGCCGAGCGGCATCGGCAAGTCCGCGCTGCTGGCGGAGGCGGCGCGGCAGGCCGACGCGCTCGTGCTGGCCGCGCAGGCGTTCGCCCCGGACCAGGACCAGGCGTGGTCGCTGGCCGGCCGGCTGCTGAGCCAGGCCGGTAATTGGCTATCGGTACCGGTGTCGGCGATCCTGGCCGAGCCGGAGGCCAGCGCGCTGGCCGAGGTGGTGCCCGGGCTGGCAGGGCCGCCCGGCGCTGGCCTCGGCGACCTGGATGAGGAGACCCGCCGCGCGTTCGCCCTGCAGGGCGCGGTCCGGCTCGTCGCGGCCACGGCACGACCGCGCTGCCTCATCGTCGCCGATGACCTGCAGTGGGCCGACCCGACCAGCCTCAGCCTGCTGGGCCTGCTGCTGCGCCGCCTGGACGGTGTCAGCCTGGCGGCCGCCTGCCGGGCAGACGGCGGCACGGGCTTCGACCCCGCCGAGGCACTCGGGATACCGGGTAACCAGGTAACCGGCTTCACGCTCGGTCCGCTGCCGGCCAGCCTCATCAGGGACCTGTTCAGCGACCAGCTGCTGGCCGAGGCGATCCTCAGGCAGGCCGGCCGTACCCCGTCCACCGTCACCGAAGTCATCGCCGCCCTGGCCCGGCAGGGGACAATCACCCGCGATGGCGACCACCGGTGGCTGCTGCGGTCTGGCCGCAGCGCCGCGGGGGCCGCGGTGATCGTCGCCGCCGCGATCGAGCGCGCCGCGGGAAACCGGCTGGCCGGGCTGCCCTCCCGGTGGCGGAACGTGCTGGGCCTGCTCGCGCTGCTGGGCCGCCCCGCGCAGCCGGCACTGCTTGCCGCCGCGAGCACCACCGACCGGCGCACCGTCCTGGACACCCTGGAAGGACTCGGCAGCGCCGGGCTGGCCAGCCCCGGCCCGCAGGGCTGGGTGGTCAGCCACGACCTGTTCCGCCAGGCGGTCACCGCCGCGCTGCGTCCCGCCGAGACAGCGCGGTCCCATGCGCTTCTCGCTACGGCGCTGCGGCAGTGCGGTGCTGATCCGGCCGAGGCCGCGAGCCACCTGGCCGCCGGCGGCGATAACGACGAGGCCGCCCTGGCGTATACGGCCGCCGCGCGCGGTCAGCTGGAGCGGATCTGCGACCGTGAGGCGGCGCGCCTGGCCGGATCCGGGCTGTCCCTTGACCCGCCAGCCCACACCCGGGCGGCGCTGCTGGAGGTGCGCGGCGAGGCCCGCCGACGCGGCGGCCAGCTCACCGCGGCCCGTGCCGACTTCACCGCCGCGCTGGACAGCCTCGACGATCCCGCCTCCCGGTCCCGGGTGCTGGCCCNNCTTCATCGGCGGCCGGCTGCGCGATGCCGCCGGTCAGCTCGACCGCCTCGCCCACCTGCCAGTCAGCCACGGCGAGGTGCTCCGGCTGTGGAGTCCGCGCGCCAGCCGCGGCCATGCCCTGGCGTTCCTCGGCCGCGCCGGGGAAGGCCTTAGCGAGATCGACGAGACCCTCGCCTGGGCCCGCGCCGCCCGCCACCCGGCCGTCGAGGCCGAGTGCCTGTGGCGCCGCGCCGAGGCCCTGGCCATCCTCGGCCAGGCCGCCGAAGCGATCGAATCGGCGGAGCAATCAGCTGACATCGCCGCCCGCATCGGGCACGCGGAATGGACCGCCGCCGCGCACCGCGGCCTGGGCATCGCCTGCGAGGCCGCGGGACTGCCCGGCCGCGCCGAATCCGCCTACCGCCACTCGCTGCAGGCCGCGGAGGCCATCCCGTTCTTCCGCGCCTGGGCAGCCGCCCGGCTCGGCGCCTTCCTGGCCCGCCAGGGACGGCCGGACGAGGCTTCGCCGCACGTCCATGCCGCCCTCGCGGGCGTAACCCCGCTCACCCGCCACGAGGCCCGGTGGGCGCACGCCGAGCTATTGGCCAGCCAAGGCGACGGCGAGGCCTGCCGCGCTGCCGCTGCGGCCGCCCTGGACCAGGCTCAGAACGACGGCTACCTGATCCTGGTCCCGCGGCTCCACGAACTCGCCGGCCGCTGACCCCGGCACGCGCCATCTCGCCAGCAAACCGCAAGGACAACCGGGTACCACGGAGACCGTGAGCTTGCGCTACGAGGGCGGTCCCGACCGTGCCTGAGCTACCCGAGGTGGAGACGCTGCGGCGCGGCCTGGCCGCGCGCATCACCGGCATGCACATCACAGCCGCCGAAATCCGGGACCGCAAGATCTTCGACGGACCCGGCGACGCGATCAAGCAGCACATCGACGGCCACCAGATCAGCCGCGTAGCGCGCCGCGGCAAGGTCCTGGTCCTGTTCCTCCGCGAACCCGGCAGCGCCCCGCCGGCGTCCGGCAGCCTGCTCATCCATCCCAAGATGACCGGCCAGCTCGTCCTGACCGCCGACGGCGCCACCGTGTTCGCCGGCGGCCTTCCCACCCCGAGCATGCTGCGGCCGATGCCGAACGCCACCACCCGGGCCATCTTCCGGCTCGGCCCCTCCTGCTGCCTGTACTACAACGACGCACGGCGATTCGGCTGGATCCGCCCTGCCGGGCCCGACCCGTGCCGGACCGACCCGTTCCTCAGCCGGCTCGGACCCGAGCCCCTCGGCGAGGATTTCACGCCCGCCGCGCTCCGACGGGCGCTCGCCCGGCATCCCCGGGCCCCGGTCAAGGCTCTACTGCTCGACCAGACCGCCATCGCAGGCATCGGCAACATCTACGCCGATGAATCCCTGCACGCCGCCCGCATCCACCCGTCCCGCCCGGCGGGCGGCATCAGCCCGGCCGAGGCCCGCCGCCTGCACGCCGCGATCCGGGCCATCCTCCGCGCGGCGGCCGACAGCGGCGGCACCAGCTTCGCCGGCTACGTCAACGAGGCCCGCGGCCACGCGGGCTACCTCGGCCAGGCAGGCGTGTTCCGCAGGCAAGGGCTGCCCTGCGATGTGTGCGGCACGCCGATCATCCGCACCACGGTCGCGGGCCGCGCGACGAACTTCTGCCCGCACTGCCAGCAGCGCTAAGCTTGTGATTAAACCCC
>DPMS01000209.1 GCA_003541285.1 Actinomycetota bacterium | reverse complement strand
GGGGCCGTGATCGGTTCCGGCGGTAAGGGGGCCAACCAGGCGGTGGCCGCCGCCCGGCTGGGCGCGGCGGTACGGATGGTCGGCTGCTGCGGCGACGACGAGTTCGGTCGCCGCCTGCGGGCGGGGCTGGCCGCGGAGGGGGTCAACGCCAGCGGGGTACGGGCGGTCGCGGGTGCGGCCTCGGGGCTGGCCCTGATTACCGTGGACACCTCGGGTGAGAACGCGATCGCGGTGGCGGCGGGAGCGAACAGCCTGGCTGGCAACGAGGAGGTCGGGGCGGCGCTCGCGGCCCCGTGCGAGGTGCTGGTGCTGTCGGCGGAGATTCCCGTCCGGGTCCTTGCCGCGGCACTGGAGCGGGCCCGCGCCGCCGGGGTCATGTGTGTGCTGAACCTGGCGCCGATGCCGGCCGGGGCTGCGGACCTGCTGGCGGCCGGGGTCGACTGGCTGGTGGTCAACGAGCACGAGGCCGCGGTAATGCTGGGACAGCCGGTGCCGGGGCCCGGCGGCGCGGGGAAGGGTGCAGCGGGGGACGCCGACGCGCAGGCGGTGGCGGCGGCACTGACCGGGCTGGGAGCCCGGCACGCAGTGGTCACCCTGGGCCCGGCTGGGGCGGCGCTCGACGGCCCGGCCGGCGGGTTGCTGATACCCGGGTTCAGCGTGCCGAGCATCGACAGCGTGGGAGCGGGGGATGCGTTCGTGGCGGCGCTTGCTGTGGCGCTGGCGTCCGGGGTGGCGGCGGCCGGGGCGGTGCGGGCCGCATGTGCGGCAGGGGCGGCGTCGACTACCCGGCGGGGCGCCCAGGCCGGGCTGCCGGGTCCGGCTGACGTGCTGGCGGCGACCGGGCTGACGTGGCCAGGGGCGGAGTGACGGTGCCTGCGCTGGGCTGGGCATGATGAGGCCCCCGCTCGCGGGGGCGTCATCATGCAGCGCTGGTGTGAGGTCGCCTCCTCGGCGAGAGGCTCGACGCGGCTCCAGCCGGACGGTAGTCCGCGACGGCAATAGTTGTTGCGGCCCGGGGGACACAAACACACCAGCGATCATCACAACAGCGCCACCTGCCCGGCTATTCCGGCGCCGGGGCGACGATGAGGCCATCAGGCGCCGGGAGCCGGTGACCACACCGGCAGCGCCGGCTGCCCGCCCGCCCGGTGGCAGGTGCCGCGGCCCGAATCGGTGAAGGTGTGACCGCGGGCCGGCAGGAAGCGCCAGTGGTATGAGCCGGCCTGCAGGGTCAGCTTGAGCACCCCGTAGGTGGTGTCGTTGCGGACCTGGCTGTTGGGCTTGATCGTCCGGAAGTGGTTGAGGGGCGAGCCGCCGGTGCCGACAACGAACTCGCGGATTCCCCGGAACGGGTCGAGGGCACCGGACGGGGTCTGCGGGGCGAACCGTTCGTACTGGTGCCAGTGCCCGTTGAGAACCACCTCCGCCCCGAAGCTGTACAGGTCCTGCCAGAACGTGCGCAGGGCAGGGTCTCCGCCGCCGCTCGTGCCGGAGGTGAACAGTGGCTTGTGCCAGTACGCCAGAGTGCACAAGGCCCGGTGCCTGGCCAGGTCCGAGCGCAGCCACCTCTCTTCCGGCGAGCCGGCCCCGCAGCCGCCGATGTAGGAGCAATTGGAGTTAAGCACCACGATGTGCCATGTCGCGAGGTTGTAGGAGTAGTAGCCCTTGCCCCGTGGGCCCGCACGGGCGCCGAAGTAGGAAAAGTAGGCAGCAGCGTTCCCATGCTTATAGTCGTGGTTGCCCAGGGCTGGCCTGGTGCGGGACTTGTACCTGCCCCAGGTGGGACCGTAGCAGTGGCGGTAGTCGCCCCGGCTGCCATAGCCGTTGACAAGGTCGCCAAGCGGGGCGGCAGTCCCGTGGTTCGCCCCGATGATCGCGGCCGTCGCGCGGGCGGTACCCGCAGGCTTACGGTGCGGGCAGGTCGGGATGTCCCCGGCCACGAGCAGCGTGCCCTCACGGGGGACGTGGCAGGGTCCGGTGCTGGACGGCGTGGCAGCCCGGGCCGCGAAGGGGCAGCCACCGGAACGGCGGGCCGGGTGCGGAGACCCCCGGGTAACCGCACCGGGGACCTGGGTCCCCGCTGTCGTCTGGGCGAGCGGTGATCCCGGCAGAAGCGTTATTGCCAGCAAGGCCGGGGCGAGCACGTGTTGGCGCAACTGAGCCCTCCTAGCCTTGTTGATCAGCCGTCAGTTGGTGGGGTAGGCGTGCAGCACGTCAAGGTACTGCCCGTACCCGCTGGGGCTGGCCCACGCGGTGGCCGGCTCCACGGCGGTGCCCTCGTTCCACTCGTTGAACGTGGTGACTAGCTGGAAGGGCTCCTTGCTGGCGACCATCGCTGCCACCGCGCTGCGGAACGCGCTCACGCTGCGCGCGAGCCGGGCCCTGGTCTCGCCGTACTTCCAGAAGCCGGGCGAGACGGAGTAGGAGTAACCCGCCTGATCGTCTGACCGGGTTGCCGGGGAGTACTGATGCCAGCTATCGGGCTGCACCGCGCAGTTGCGGTAGCCGGCGAACACCTGCGCGTCGATGAAGAACCGGCCCGCGTTTGCTGCCATCCAGTTGGCGACGTCCGTACATGAGGAGACCGAGCGCGTGTAGGCGAACAGCACCGGCTTGCCGTCATAGACCCAGTAGTGCGGGTCGGACGCGTAGTGGCTGTGGATGTAGGCCAGATCACTGCTCAGCGCCGCCTGGCCGGTGTAGGCGGGCTCGTAGTACAGCGACCAGTACATGTCCCGGCCTGCGCTGTCCGCGAGGATCGGGGCCACCCGCTGGTCCGTCTTTGACCCCGGGCCCCACCACGACAGGATGCCGTGCTGGATGCGGCCGTAGTTCAGCTCCGTGATCTGCCGCTCGATCTGTGCCTTGCTGTCCTCGCTGTAGTAGCCGGCCACCGGCCGCCAGTGTGACGCGGGGTAGGTGCCGCCGTGCGTCCAGTTCTCCGGGTACCACGCGTACATGAACGCGGCACGCAGGGGGCGCTGTGGCGGCTGGGTGCCGGTGGGTGTCGGGGACGGTGAGGTCTGGGTAGGCGACGGGCTCGTCTGCGTGCGTGACGGCGAAGGCGGGGCAGCGCCGGTGAACAGCGCGGCCATGCCGCTGGCACCGATGTCGCCGGCGTGCATCGGTGCCAGGCCCCAGGCATCCTCCACCGTGCGCAGGAACGAGTACATCGTGTAGTGCGTGGAATCCACGGTGCCGGGTGCGATGGAGCCGTCCGACGACAGCGCGATGAACGGGATGTGGTTGCCATCGTTCTGGTTGGCGTTCTCGTCCCAGGTGATGACCAGCAGGGAATGCTGCGTCGTCCACGCTGGGCTGCTCAGGATCTTCGGCACGTTGCTTTGTGCCCAGGTATCTCCCTGCTGGATCGTGCCGTTGTGCATGTCATCTTGCTGGTTGGGCGTGATCCAGACGAAGTTCGGCGTGGTGGCGGCCGAGGCCAGGTCGCCCGCGAGCGCGGTGTACGGCTTGTCGTTCGCGCAGCGGCTGGCACTGTCCCGGATCTGGGAGAAGTACGGCACCGGGTTGTGGCGCTCCACGTAATTCGCGCTGCTGTAGGAGGTGTAGCAGGCGGACGGCATGTCCTCCATGTACGCGCCCCACGTGCGGCCAGACGCCTCTATCTCATCGAAGAGGTTCGTGGCGGTAGTCGAGCAGCCAGAATCCGCAGGCGTGCAGGAGTCGCTGATGGGTGATCCCACCGCCGGCGGAACCGTTGTATAGGTCTGGCCGGAGACGTCCGCCAGGTAGTTGTTCACCGATGGATGCGTCACCGCGTCCATGTTTGAGGCCGACGCGCCCCGGGACAGCAGCGAGTTGAGGTACGGCGCGGCGGAGGAGCCGATGATCTGCGAGTAGTCCTTGTTCTCCTCCATGATCACGAAGATGTGGCCGAAGGCTGGGACGGACGCTGCGGCAAGCCGCGTGTGCGCCCCCCGGCTTCCGGCTTGCTGGGCGCCGCAGGCCGCGAGCACGGCCAGCAGGACGGCGGCAGGCACCGCCAGGGCACGGGGCCAGGGCTTCATGGGTAGACCCTCCAGATCGGGGATGTCTCACAGGGCCGCATCGGCAAAGGGAACAGGCCCGGCACCGGGTTGCTGGTACCCCGCGTAGTAGTGGCTACTAATCGTAACAAAGCACAACTCTCCGTGATTAGCCCGGGCCCCCGGTGAGTCATGGCAGAGCCACGCCCGGGCACCGGCGGGGGATAGTGTGTGAAGTCACACTCGGGGTGGTATGAGGGAGTAGCTGACGGTGGCTGGGGATCAATCCCTGATCGGCTCCATCGGCGTTCTCGTCATCGCCACGCGTGGGCAGGCCGGCCCCGGCGAAGTGCTGCTCAAGGTCCGCGGGGGCACGGAGGCGTACCTCGCCTGGTCTCCCCAGCCGATTCCCAAGGGCGCGACCGTGCTGGTCATCGAAAGCCGTGGCGCGCGGACCGTAGATGTGAGCGAGTGGGCAGACCCGCTCAACCCCTTTCCTGACGATGCCGTCTGAGGAGCCTGACAATGTTCGGTTACCGTGTCCCCGCCCCCGACCAGGCCATGCTGATTTCCGGCGGAAGGCGCTGGCGGGGCGGCGCTCCGTTCCGGGTCGTGGTCGGCCACGGCGCGTTCGTGCTCCCGTTCTTCCGCAAGGCCCGCTACCTCACCCTGGCGATGTGCGAATCCGAGGTGGCCGAGACCTGTGTCACCAAGCAGGGCATCTCGCTGAACGTCCGGTCCGTCATCGCGTTCAAGGTCGGCAACGACGATGAGAGCATCGTCAACGCCGGCCAGCGGTTCCTGTCCGACCAGGACCAGATGTCCACCCTGACCGGCCGGATCTTCGCCGGCCACCTGCGCTCGATCATCGGCTCGATGACGGTCGAGGAGATCGTCACCGAGCGGCAGAAACTGGCGACCGAGGTCCTCGACGGCTCCAAGGCGGAGATGGCCAAGATCGGCCTGACGGTCGACTCGCTGCAGATCCAGTCGATCGACGACATGAACTCCGGCTACATCGACGCGATGGCCGCGCCGCACAACGCCGCGATCCAGCGGCAGGCGCAGATCGCGCAGGCGCAGGCCAACCAGCAGGCCGCCGAGGCACAGCAGGAAGCGCAGCGCAAGCAGGCCGAGTACGCCCGGCAGACCGCGGTCGTGCAGGCCCAGTACAAGGCCGAGATCGACCAGGCGCAGGCGAAGGCGGCCCAGGTGGGGCCGCTCACCCAGGCGCAGGCGCAGATGGAGGTCATCTCCGCCCAGGCCGAACTGGCCCGGCAGCAGGCCGAACTGCGCGAGCGCCAGCTTGTCGCCGAGGTGGTCAAGCCGGCCGAGGCGGAGGCGGAGAAGGTCCGCATCCTGGCCAAGGCGGACGCGGAGCGGATGCGCATCCTGGCCGAGGCGGCGGCGTCCAACGACCGGGTGGCGCTGGACCGGATGCTCATCGACCAGCTCCCGCAGATCGTCAAGGAGGCGGCGGGCGGCCTGGCCGGCGCGAACGTCAACGTGCTGAACGGAGCTGAGGGCCTCAGCGAGCTCGCCGCCTCACTGGTCGCCCAGGGCCTGACCATCCTGGACTCCGTCAAGAAGAACCTGGCCGGCTCGCAGGAGCACGTCGTGTCCGGGAATGGCTCGGCGGCCGGCCCGGCTGACCCGGCCGCTCTGGCCGCCATCGAAGGCGCCGCCGGCGGCTAACGAACAGTGGTTCAGGTTCTGCCCTATCACGGCAGAACCTGAACCACCTCCGGAGCCCGACCGCCTTCGCCGGAAGCTTCACCTGCTGGGCGCTGACCCGGCCCGCTGGACCATGCGGCCCCTGGGGTGAACATCGGGCGTGCGACGGAGCGCCTACTGCGGCAACGATGGGCGCGAATCCCCGGCTATGCGTCCACCTTGCCGGCGAACTTCTGGCGCGCGGCCTGCCTGGACACACCCAGCGCGGCGGCTATCCGGTTCCAGCTTCGCCCGTGAGCACGGGCGAGCGCCCCGCGTTCCGTGAATAGTGCCTCATTACGCCGTGCCTGGTCAGCTGCCTCAGCAATCGCCCGGAGATCTGCCAGGCACTCCGTGCTTGCGCGCTGGTTCACCGATCCGCATATAGACAACATGCATTGTCTGCGTGAATGGAACCAAGCCGAAGCGATACCAGCCGCCAGATGTGCATGATCGGTGCGGCTGAGTGTCCACGGCACGGTTAGCCAGAGGGGTGGCTCCAGTGGGGACCTGCAGTGTGCGAGCCAAGCACTGGGAGCGCCTCATGGAACCAGCGTTACGGCATGCCCGCCGACGACGTTTCACGTCTTGGGCCCATGATCATGTCCGGTTCGTCCTGGTTCCGGGGTGCCGAATCCGTGAAATGTGCTCGCTGGGTGTCCAGCATGTGGACAACGAGGCTGATAGGGCGGGCTGCCGAACCCGGCGGGGAGCCGGGCGCCCCGTTCGGCTGGGCATGCCGGCAACCAGGCGGGCCGCCGCCGGCGTTCACCGCGTGTGAAACAGCCAAGGACAAGGCGCGGCGCCCGGTGAGCGCTGGCCGCGACGAGGAGTTCACGCACTACGTCCAGGCCAGGCTGACGTGGCTGCGCCGGATCGCCTACATGCCCTGCCAGGACTGGCAGCGTGCCGACGATCTCAGCGAGACCGGGCTTTCGGAAGATGAACTCGGGGGACTCTTAGACCTGCGGCGTGAGCACCCGCGATGGTCGTCGTAGCCGATACCAGCGTCCTGGTCGCCGAGCTGTTACGGGAGCGCGGCAGGGCACTCCTCGCCCACCCGGGCCTGCGGGTGGTGGTCGCCGAAGAGCAGTGGGCTGAGACTGAACATGAACTTCAGCGCCGCCTCTTACGATCGCCGGGCAGGGGCGCCCGCTCGCCGATCCTCTGGACGTCACAGACCGAGATACGTCCGGACGGCGTTTTCGACCCGGGCCATCTCGGCCTGGTGCAGGCGCCCTCGGCGCCGCCGCAAGGCCGGCTTCGGGATCGTGTGCAGGTCGGTGGCGTTGACGAAGCTTTCCTGGTGCTCGCTCAGCCCTGCCTCGCCGCCGACCGCCACATGCGTACTGGACGGCCCTGCCGTGCTTGTCACCAGCGCGGCGGTCACGGACCCGAGCCGGGCGATCATCGGATTGACCGTCAGCACGACGAATGGGTGCACTCCTGCCCGTGCCACGCGGGCGTCCCAGACTTCGCCCCGGAGCGGTTCCACCCCTAATCCGGCCAGAGCGCGGCAGCGACCTCGGAGGCAGGCGCGGGTTCTTCGCCGTAGAACTCGTCGTATGAGGCAGCCATGGCCAGCGCGCGGGCCCGTTCGTGCAGGAGCCGCAGGCCTTCGCGGACGAGTTCGGATGAGCCGTGGAGCCCGAGCACGGCCGCGTCTACTTCCATAAGTTCACGGGCAAAGATCGCGTCAACCCGGGCCTGCATGGTCACTGTCCCACTGCCTGCCGCCACGGGCTGCCGCCTGGGCGCCGCCCGCTTCGCGCGGCCGGTCGGCTCGCTGGACCGGCTGTCCCGCTGACGGGCCAGCCCGGGGGCAGGGGCCTGTTCCCGCTGGCGCTCTCTGCCGGCGGGCTGCGGCGCTGGGACCTCGGCTGGTTCACCCATGTATTGATTTTGTCATACATGAGTTCTTGCATCGACCGCGGGCCGGCATACTTCCGCCGACCCGCGCACTGGACTATCCATCCCTGCGGCCAGGGATTCTGCACCGTCGGCTCCAGGTTCCGCACTGCCTGGTACGCCTGGCGGATGCCCGGCCGGGTGGAAACAGTGCGGCGACCGGCGGGTTATGCCTCGATGATGGTGAGACCGGCCAGTCCGGCGGGTGGCTGGAAGCCCACGTCCTGGGTGATCACAGGGAGGCCATGGGCGGCTGCGGTCGCTGCGATCCACAGGTTGTTGACGTTGACCCGCCGGCCGGCCTCCGCCAGGTGCACCCGCATCCGCGCCCACATCAGGGCCGCTTCATCCTCGATGGGGAGGACGAGCATGTCCGCCACCGTGTTCAGGGTGGCCAGCCGGCCGGCGCGGATGTCTGTGTCCGTTGCCGCAAGCACCCCGGCGTGCAGTTCTGCGAGGGTCACCACTGAGATCGCCGCCTCGTCCGGAAGGACGGATTCATCGAGTGGCCGCCCGTTCTCGCGGGTTATGAACACGCTGGTGTCAAGGATCCCGCGGGCGGGCGCGGTCAACGGATCGGGCCGAGGTCGTCGGTCGTGTCACCGGCCAGCCGCGCCAGGTCCAGCCGCAGCCCGGGATCGGCCTGGGATTTCCGCAGCCGCGCCGCAAGCTCGGCGCGTGGCAGCCAGCGGCGCCGCGGCACCGTGATGGGTGTCAGCCGCGCCACCGGACGTCCCCTGAGCGTGATCACGATGTCCTCACCGTCCTGAACCCGGCGGAGGACCCCGGCCGTGTCGTTCCGGAGATCACGAGTGGGTACCTCTGTCATGCGACAATCGTGGTGCCGTCGTAGCACTAGACGGGAAATAGCCGCCGGGAAACGGCGGAATGCATGCGGCCGATGCCAGTTGTCCCTGCTTCGTTGCCAGATGCTGGCGGTCGTGTGCGAGGCTGCGGGGGTGCTGATCCTGGTTGGTGCCTGCGTGCTGGCGGCGGCTGCCTGGGTGTATCTGCTGATCGGGCATGGCGGGTTCTGGCGCACCGACGTCCGGCTGCCCAAACTCGATGAGGCGGCTGACCCGGGGCACTGGCCGAGCGTGATCGCGGTGGTGCCGGCCAGGGACGAGGCAACGATCCTGCCGGAAACCCTGCCCACGCTGCTCGGGCAGGACTACCCGGGCCCGTTCTCGGTGGTGCTGGTGGACGACGGCAGCACCGACGACACCTGGTGGCACATTCAGCGCGCCGCTGCCCGCCACGGCGGGCGGGTGCAGACGCTGCGCCTGGATCGCAACCGGGGCAAGCGCGAGGCGCTGGCGGCGGGCTTCCGCCGCGGCCAGGGCGACGTCTTCGTTGTCATCGATTCGGACAGCGTGGTCGAGTCCAACGCCCTGCTGGCGCTGGCCGGCCCGTTTGCCGACGAGCGGGTGGGCGTGGTGGCCGGAAGGGTGCTGGTCTACAACCGGAGCGAGGGAGTCATCCCGCGCATGCTGCACGTGCGCTACACGCTCTCGTTCGACTTCCTGCGCGCCTATCAATCGACCTACGGCACCGTCTACTGCAGCCCGGGAGCCATGTCCGCCTACCGGGCCAGCGCAGTCAAGACCGTGCTGGAGCCCTGGTTGCATCAGCACTTTCTTGGCGTCCGCGCCGCCGCCGGCGAGGACCGCGCGCTCACCAACGACATCATGCGCCTGGGATACGACAGCGTATATCAGCGGACGGCCATGGTGCTGACGATCGTCCCGCGAACTTACGCCAAGCTATGCCGGATGTTCCTGCGATGGGACAGAAGCTTTGTTCGCGAGGAGTTGCGCTTTGCCACGATCGTCTGGAAGCGTCCTCCGCTAGCCCGGCTCATCGCACTGTCGGACTTCGGCATCACGAACCTGCGCTTTCCGGTGACCTTCGCTGTTTTCGTGCTGCTGGGGGCCGGGCTATGGAGGGACCCGCTGGTGCTGCCCAGATTGCTGGTGGCGATGGGGGTCATGTCGGGGATCTATTCTCTGTATTACCTTCGCAGCGAGCGATCGCTGGACGCCATCTACGGAGTGCTGTTCGTTTACTTCTCGTTCTTCTTCCTCNNTTTGAGCGACTTGGCTCCGATCGATCGGGTCTGAAAGCCGCGTGCGGAGAAGGCCTCAATCGAGGAACTGTCAAATACGATCTGCCCCGGGCCAGCCACATCGCACAGGCGATTCGCTTTATTTACCACCATGCCGGTTGCGGTGTAGCTGCGCACGATCTGCCCCTGAAAACCTACCCTGGCCGGCCCGTTGGCCAAGCCCATTTTCAGGTGGAAGGGGCGGCCCCAGAAGCGCACCATCTCGTCCCCACGAGCCTCCACCGTGTCGCGAATCTCAAGGCAGGCTGCCCCCATTCTCGCGATGTAGTCGTTTCTTTTCGCCGGCTCGTTGGAGAAACACATGATGGCATCGCCGATCATCTTGTCGAATGTGATGTCG
>DPMS01000362.1 GCA_003541285.1 Actinomycetota bacterium | reverse complement strand
CGATGGTGCGCCGTGCAGCCGTCCAGGACCACGTGCAGGTGCCGCCGCAAGCGCCACCGGCTTGGGCACGGGTCCTCAGAGTTCCCTGGCAGTGACATTAGCCGTCCCAGCGGCCAACTGTCTGGCCCATCTCGAGCCGGATGTGTGCTCCGGTCAGGTGGCTGTCTCCGGGCCGGTTTCCCACGGCTTTTCCGCTGCCGCATCGCCGGGCGCCGGGACCGTGCCCTCCAGTGCCCCGCCTAGGTTGGTCATCAGGCAATGGATCGTTGCGGTGGCGGCCTTGTGCAGGAGCACCCGGTCCAGCCCGGCGCCCAGCGGGCCAAACGGAGGCCGGTATACGCCGGTCAGTGTCATCCTGGTGTCCTGGTGCCCCTCGGCGGTGAGCGTGATGTTGGCGTCCAGCGCAGGGAACAACCGGCCACTGACGCCGATAGCTTCCCAGCGCATCCCGGTAATCACCGAGCCGGTCCGGTCCACCGGATCCAGGAAGTGGACCCTCACCAGCCCGGACGGGCCTGGCGAGTTGCCAGGCGGCCCAGCCCAGCTCAGGTGATCAAGGCCGACCCGGTAGGCCGTCTCCGAAGTCCCGCTGAGGTGGCCATCGTGAATCAGGTTCGCCAGCCGTGCCCGCGCAGCGGCGAGGCTGATGGCGAGCATCCGCTGATCCGAGAGGAACATGCCACAACCGAACCGATCACACGGCCTGTGGGGTAAGTGACCAACGTCACTGCTGGCGGCGCAATAGTCTAGACCTTCATGCGATCCACCGGATCCTGCCCCTAGCCTCACAAGGCGGCCGATGAACCACGCCGATGCAGGCGGTCGTCGCCCCGCCAACCGTGCAGGCTGCCACCGCATAATGCCAAGGGTCTCCCCGGCCCATCCCGCCCATTTACACCCCGGCCCACGGGTGAGTAGCTTAGGGCTTCCATGGTTGCCCTAAGCGATGCCCTGGTCCCCGGCGGCTGCTCTTGGGCCCCTCGGATTTATGGTTAGAGCGATTGGCCACGAAGGACCAGGCAATTGGGTGAACCGTCTGCGTCGCCAGGGCAGGTGACCTGGCTGGGCTGGCTCCCTATCCCGGCACTGATCCTCGCCTCCGACGGCTCCACAGTTGCAGTGAGCCCAGCGTGGGCCACCCTGTGGCCGGAGGCCTCAGCCGGTGACCGGTGGCTCGAAGCGGTCGAGCCACCGTTTCGCTCCGCACTCAGGGCACAGCTGCGGCTGGCCACAGCCACAGGTGAACCTGGCCACACCGACTGCCAGGTCACCGGCCCCCGCGGCAGCCGGTGGAGCCGATGGTGGTGGCACCCGGCCCCACCAAACAGCCTCGTGGTGTGCGTGGCAGTGATCGACGATGGCCCGGCCAGCGCGGCGCTGCCGGTGCGGGGCGAAACCCCCGATCTGCCCGCACAAGGGCATCCCGTGGCTGCGCCCGCCATCAGCATCAGCGCCGACCATGCCATGACCGTCATTCACCGGATCTTCGAGGCCGGCCTGGCGCTGGAATCCGCCGCCAGCCTGCTCGACGGCCCCCTGGCTACCTTGGTCCTGCGCGCCCTCGATGACCTCGACCAGCTGGTGCACCACATCCGCAGCGCGGTACTCGAGCAACTGACCCACCCTGCAACTCCCCCACCCCGGGAGGCACCATGACCGTCCAGAACACGGTGTCACAAACACGGTGTCACAAGAGCCATCTGTGATCCGCACCGGCAAGACGCCGCCGCAGATGAGGCGGCGCTGCACGCTACCCCCCCGGCAGCGGCGCTGACTGGCACCTATCCGGGGACAGCCAGCACAAGATCAGCTCTCACCGCAGCTGGACCCTAGATGCTGCGACCGCGTTTAAGAGGGCTTGCAGCTGGGGGGCGGGGGCGCTGTCGACCATGCCGGCCACCAGCGTTGCAGCGCGATCCAGGGGGAAAGCCAGGCGCGCACCGAGCGCAGCGCCCGCGGCCAGGACGGCGCCGCAGTCCGGCACCGCGAGGCTAACCCCGGGCTTCTGGCTAATGACGGACAGGTCCTTGTCATTTAGCCACACAATGCCGCCGCGGCCCTGGGTCCTCGAACAAGCCCTGAACAGGCCGCCGGCCCGAAGCCGTTCATGCCACCTGGACGAACGAGGGTGAAGGGTCACTGCCTGGACGAGATCATGTACTACCCGCCGGCCTTCTTCCAGGAAGCCGCGACGTGCTCCGCCGACTGTATCCGGACGCCATCGTGGCCTCCGCTGCCGACGCGGAGGCGTTCGGGCTTAACGCCGGATCTGATAGCAACCATGCCGTACTGCCTCAGGCAGCCACCCATCAGGTTTCCGGTCCGGGGATGGCGGGTCACCGCCAGCTCCCGGCGCCGGAACGCGCGAGTGGCGGCCGGGGTGGTCCCCCGCGGTCAGCAATTCCTGGTGCAAACGCTGTAGCGGCGACGATGGGTCGATGCCAAGCTGGCCATGGAACCACTCGTTGAGCGGGTACATCGCCACCAACGACCGCAGTTCGCCGATGAGTTCGCGCCCGCGGCACAGCTGGACATCCGCCTGGATCCGAAGCTGCAGTGCCCGCAGGTGCTGCTCTTCGAGGTGGACAGCATGCCTGCTCAGCAGTGGGCCGCGGGGAATGTCCGCAAGCGCCGGACCTGACCACAGATCAAGCGCTTCTTGCAGCCGCTGCGAGGCAGCCTGCGGCTGCCCGCCCCCCGGCGGCTGCGGGAGTGCCCTTGCGGACAAAAAGCACTACTCTCGCCTCGCCGCTTCCGACCTCCGCGTATATGTGCTCCAAGCCATCGTCGGGGGTGGCGGAATCCGTCAGATGGTTACGCAGATCTGTGTCGCTGACCGGTAGCGCAACGGCCGCGCCGCAAGGGGATGTCGTGCTGGAATCACTCGGCCATGGCGCCGGCACCGTCACCGTCACCGTCACCGCTTACCGTGCTGTGCTCGCGAACGTGTCACTGGACGGTCTGGTTGAACACGGTCGGCAACCGCGGCGCGTGGTCCAGTGGGGACACTGCAGCTTGGCCATTGACACTGCCAAGCTCTCTTGGGTTCTCCACGCCGGTCTCCGGTCGCTACCCTGAGGCAACGTGTCCTGGCGCGGGCGAGGACGTGGCCCCGAGAATGTGCGTTCTCAGAAGAGCTCCGGAGGCGCAGGACAGATGGCGATCACCGTCAGTGAGCTCGTTGCCATCCCTTCGTTGGGTACTCGCTTGGTTGCCGGGGCCGGGCGAGCCGATCGGGTGATCTCCTGGGCGCACGTCTGTGAACTCGATGAGCCCTGGAGCTGGCTGGGTGACGGGGAATTGCTCATGACCACCGGCATCGGGATCCCATCCGCGGTGCCCGCCCAGGTGCGTTATGTCGAGGAGTCGGCTGCCGCTGGTCTGGCGGGGGTCGTGATCGGGGACCGCATGCGCGCTCCGCCGCTGACCGACCGGATGCTGGCCACGGCCGATCGGCTGGGATTGCCTGTGCTGCTGACCCAGCCCGAGGTTCCATTCATCGCCCTGGCTCGCACTGTGGCTGGTGCCAATGCGCGCGAGGAACAAGCTCGGCTGGCCTTGACCGAACAAATCTACAACCGCCTGCGGTCGCTTACAGCTGGCGGCGAGATCGGAGCCCTGCTGGCTCCCTTGAGCGCGGATCTGGGCCAGCGACTCGTCGTGGTCGACGGCCTCACCCGGCACGACGCCGGAGGTTCCGCTCTGCTCTCGGAGGATCCGGAGGTGAGCGCGCTGATCTCGCTCGCCGCCGACCACCCAAAGCACCCACGCCCAGCCGTGATGCGGCTGGGCCCCGGATCCGGAGCGGTCGCGCTGGCCCTGCCACCTCCTCGCCCGGCTGTGCTGCTGGCGATCCCGCGTTCGTCCCGCCATCCCGATGTCGGCCTGCTGCATCATGTCGCAGCGGTCATAGCGGTGCATCGGTCAATCTCGGCCGCGGACCGGGAACGCGCCCGGCGGCTCGGATCTGCCCTGTTCGCACGGATTATTGATGACGCCATCGATCCGACGGTCGCGCTCGATGAACTGCTTGAACGTGGCCTCGGGGTGACCCGGGTGGTGGCGGTCGCCTCACAAACCGAGGACAGTGACGAGTGGGGTGACCTGCACCATCATCTCGACGATCAGGGCATAGGCCACCTGCTGCTCGCGCGCGGCGGAATCGCCATGGCGATGCTGCCCGATCAGGAGGATGCGCTCACCACCCTCGTCTCCGCTCTTCCCGCGACCGCACGGGTAGGAATCAGCGAGCCGTATGACCGTGTGGCTGACACGCGTCCAGCGTTGCTCCAGGCCAGATGGGCCCTGCACCAGGCACCGGCCGCAAGCGTCAGGGTGAGCCGGTATGCCCCCGTCGAGGGCTCGTCGGGGTTCCTCCCAGCCAGCCTGCCTGACAACGAGCGGGCCGCGCGCCGGGTCCTCGGCCCGCTCCTCGCGTACGACAAGGAGAAGCACAGTCAGCTTGTGCCCTCGCTACGTGTCTTCCTCGAAGAGAACCGCTCCTGGCAACGCGCCGCCTCGCGGCTTCACGTGCACAAGCAGACTCTCGTCTACCGGATAGAACGAATCGAGCAGCTCACGGGCCGTCAGCTGAACTCGACAGCCGATGTCGCCGACTTGTGGCTGGCTATCCAGGCCGCGATGGCCTGCGGGCTCCTGGCCATCTGAGCCTTCCCGCTCTCATGCACCAGTGAGGTGGGGAGCAGCCTCGTCGTCGGAGTAGGGAAACCACCAGAAGTCGTGAGCCGTTGCCGCCGGGTCAATCATCACCAGCTTCGTGTGACGGAAGGTGTCAAGCCCCTCCGCACCGAGTTGCCGACCGACGCCGGACATCTTGCGGCCGCCGAACGGCCCTGCGTCGTTGTCCAGCAAGGCAGCGTTCACCCATACCATCCCGGACTGGATCTGCTCGGTGGCACGGATCGCCTCGGTCAGGTCGGTTGTGTAGATCGTGGCACCCAGGCCAAAGTCGCTGGCGTTCGTGAGCGTAACGGCTTCCTCGAAGCTGCGCACGCGGCACAGCGGCGCGGCCGGGCCGAACAACTCTCCTTGCAGGATGTCGAAGTCGGGAGCCACATCGACAAGGACTGTCGGCTCGGTGTAGAAACCGCGTTCCAGGCCGGCCGGCCGGCCGCCGCCGATCGCGATACGAGCACCCTGCTCAACGGCGCGGGCGACCGCCGCCTCGTAGCGCATGCGCTCCTTCGCGCTCACCATCGGGCCGACATCCACCCGGTCGAGTCCGTTGCCCACCCGCAGCTCCTTGACCTGCTCGACCAGGAGAGCAGCGAATTCGTCGTAGACGTCCTCGTGGATATACAAGCGTTCGGCCGATGTGCACACCTGCCCGCAGTTGAGGAACGCCGCGAACGTGGCCGCACGGGCGGCGATGTCCAGCGGAGCCGACGGCATCACGATGAAAGCATCATTTCCCGATGCCTCGATAAGATGCGGCCGCAGAGATGAGGCTAGGACGGTGGCGACCGCCTTTCCCGTGGAGACGCTGCCTGTGAAAGCCACCATGTCGGTCCGCGGCGATTCACAGAGCCTCCGCCCCGCGTCGGCACCGCCGGTGATGCACTGCACAAGGCCGGCGGGAAGGTTGGCGAAGGCTTCCAGGAACTTGAGCGTCGTCAGGCTGGTGTGCTCTGACGGTTTGATGATTACCGCGTTTCCGGCGGCCAGTGCGGCCGCCGCCTCCCAGGCCAGCAGGCAGAGAGGGTAATTGAACGGGAGCACGATGACGACGGTGCCCAGAGGCTCCTTGACCGTGTAGTGCAGTTGTCCAGCGACAGCCGGGCCATGGACACGACCAGCCTCATGACGTCCGACCTCCGCGTAGTAGTTCATCGCGGTGATCGACCACCGGACCTCGTCCGCGCTCTCCTTGTACGGCTTGCCCATCTCGCGGGTGAGCATCTCCGCCGTCTGGGGCAGCGCGTCGTGCATGCGTTGCGCAGACTCATGCAGCAACTCGGCACGGGCCAGCGCTGACAGTGACCACCACCCCGGCTGGGCCGTTTTCGCCGCGGCCAGAGCGGCGCCGATCTCGTCAGGCGTTGCCTCAGCGATGTCGCCGGCCTTTTCCTCTGTCGCCGGGTCGATCACCGGAAGCGGCGCCCCGGCGCTCCGGCGGAACGCCCCGGCGATCAGCAGGTTCCGGCTAAGCCGGTCGAACTCATGGAGCACAGTCACGGAACTCCTCCTCGGTGCGCGGTGGAACGGGCATGGGGCAATCGGTCAGGCGAACCCGCGGGTCGGCGACCCATTGCGGAGCCGGTATCCCCGTACAGGGCACTTTCAGCGATGTTGGCGTTGAGGTCCGGCAGGGCGCGGGTCGTCGCGGGCACGATCCCCAGATGGCCGGCGCAGGGAAAGGTGAGGATGAAGCGTGTCACGGCCTCAACCCCTGACCCGCTCGGACCGCGGATCGTAGGTGGGAGTGAGCGACAGGGTTGCCGTGATCAAGGACCCGGCGATGTCCACCTGGTAGTGGCCGGCCTTGAGCCACTCAGCTGTGACAGTCCTATCGGCCTCGATATAGGCGAGGCAGACCGTTGCCCCCACCGTATGTCCATACGCGCCCGACGTGACCTTGCCAGCGATCACGCCGTCACGAAGCACGGGTTCGTCGTGGTGTGCGAGAGCCTGCGGATCGTCCAGAACCAGTTGCACGAGCCTGCGCCGCACCCCCTGCTCACGCTGGGCCACCAGCGCCTCGCGGCCGATGAAGCCGGGCTTGGACCAGGCAATGGCGAAGCCCAGCCCGGCCTCGAGCGGGGTGTCGTCCGGCCCGATGTCGTGACCCCAGCTCCGGTAGGCCTTCTCCATCCGCAGCGAATCCAGGGCGTGATACCCGGCATGCACCAGCCCGTGAGCGGCACCCACCGACACAAGCTGGTCGTAAACGTGAACAGCCATCTCAGCGGGTATGAGGAGCTCCCAGCCGAGTTCGCCCACATAGGTGATGCGCGTCGCACGTACTATCGCGTATCCGAGATCGATCTCCCGCGACGTCCCGAATGGGAAGGCGTCGTTCGAGAGGTCCGCGTCCGTCATTTCGGCCAGGAGGTCCCGGGACCGCGGGCCCATGACCGCGAGCATCGCCCAGCCGTTGCTGACGTCCGTGACTGTGACGAAGTCGCCGGGACCGCTGTGCTTACGCAGCCAATCAGTGTCGCGCACCGTGCTCAGCGCCGCGGTGAGCACGAGGAATTGGTCAGACGCCAGCCTGGTGACCGTGACATCGGCCTCGATGCCGCCCCGCTCGTTAAGCCACTGGGTGTAGACGATGCGGTCGGGACCGGCATTCAGGTCGTTTGCGCAGATCCGCTGGAGAAAGCGCTCGGCGTCGCGTCCTTGCACGAGCAGTTTCCCGAATGAGCTGAGATCCAACACGCCAACGCCACGCCGGACGGCGCAATGCTCAGCGGCGCTGCACGTGAACCAGTTCGGGTGCTTGAAGGAGTATCGGTAGCGGGGCTCCACGTCGCCGGTCGCATACCAGTTGGCCCGCTCCCAGCCGACCGCCTCTCCGAACACCGCGCCGGCGGACGCGACCCGGTCGTGCAGCGGCGTCCGGCGGATCCCCCGGGCACTTTGGCGCTGCTCGAATGGCCAGTGAATCCCGTAGGACAGATCGAGGGTTTCCGTCACCCGATCCTCGAGGTAGCGGCGGGTGCCCTGGTATGGCATGGC
>DPMS01000691.1 GCA_003541285.1 Actinomycetota bacterium | reverse complement strand
GGCACCCTGGGAGAGCTAAGCACCCGGAGAGGTGCGGGCGGAAAGCCCCGCCCGCAATTCGACCCTGGAGACCGCCAACCCAGAAGAGGATGGGGTGCAATTGTGCTGCTGTAAGTAAGTCTGACCTGCGGGAAAGGTGTAGTGGCACTGATGGATGCTGCCGTCGATGGCTGCCGTGACTGGTGAGACGCCACCGGTGAGTTCCAGCGTTCGCTGTGCGCTGGGCTTGATCGCGGCCAGCTGGTGGAGCGCGCGCCGCTTGACCTGCTGTTCGGGGAGCGGAAGGCACCAGATGGGACGCCGCTGGGCAAGGCGCCCGGTGGTGGGCGGAAAGCCGCTGACATCTATGCCCAGCTACTGGCGGTGGTCCGGCAGTAGCTGGCTGGGCAGCCAGCCTGATGCTCCCGCTTCGCGCATCAGTTCCGCTTCGCGCCTCAGTCCCTGAGCTTGGCGAACCTCATCCTCGGAGCGCCACCACCTCGTCCAGTCCTGCCCGGAGGTCATGGGCGAGCCCGGTGGGATCGGCGATCGCCGACATATCGGTGTTGATGCCGATACAGCACCCCCCGTCGTGCGAGATAAGGGTGATCATGGCGGCGCAGCCGGGCAGTGGGCCGAACGGGTACATGTGCGTGATCCGTGACCCTNNTCAGCACGAACTGCCTCACGGCGGCGATCCTGGCGGCCGGGTCGCGCTCGGACATGGGCGCGGCGAATCTGGCACCAGTGAAGCGGTTCCCGCCCTGCGGGTCATCCTGGGTGCGCAAGCTGATCGGGAACCCCACGGTGAGCCGGTCGAGCGGGGCACCGAGCCGCTCGTGGTAACGGCGGAACCCGCCGATCACCGCGGCCAGCAGCCCGTCATTGAGAGAGCCGCCGGCTGCCTTCGCCCCGGCCTTGAGGTCACTGAGCGGCATGTCGATCAGATCGAAGTGCCAGCTGCCGCCACGCTGGGCAAGCAGCGGCGAGCCTGACGGGGCCGCCGCGACCTGCCCTGCCCAGCGGGCCGCACCAACCGCCCGCCCTGCTGTCCGTGAGGCGCTCTCCCAGGGCCGTGCCATCGCGCCAAGGATCCCGATTCCCCGACGCAGCGCCGCGATCGGTGCAGACCGGACCGCGTCCGCAACCTGCCCGGCGAGCAGCCCTGNNACAGCGGCCGGTCGCGGTCGAAGGGTGCGGCGGCGAACTCCTGCACAACGTCGAGGAGTTGGCGCAGCGAGCCAGGGGCAGGCAGCCGCACCCGATGGACATGCCACGGCAAGTCGAGGTCGCCTGCTGTCACCCAGGCCGGGGTCCCGAGTGCGAACGCCGGCTCGACTACCCGCTGCCGCATCCGCGGCACCATGCGGGTGGCCCATTCGTGTGCGGCGAGCAGCCGGTCCCAGTCGGGGGCCGGGTCGAGCAGCTCAAGCAGGCTGACGTTGACACGCAGCCGGGGGTCGGCCGATTCTGCCCGCCACATGGCCGTTTCCAGCGGGTTCATCTGGGTGGAGGCACCCCAGTCCAGCGGTACCGCCGGAGGCGGTCCAGGGCTGGTTGGCCCGGCAGCCTTCACCCGCCCGGAACCGGGGGCTGGCCAATTGGCGAGCGCTGCCAGGTACTGCCCGCGAACCCGGTGGACGTGGTTGTCGAGCTCCCCGGCCACCCACCCGGTCGTGGCGACCGGGGGAAGGACCACGATTTGCACAGTGCCTGCGTGGATCGTCGTTGCACCGCGCCACATCAGCTCACCAGCGTTGCGGATGACGATCGGCACGATCGGCACCCCCGCCTGCATGGCGACGTGGAAGGCGCCCTTCTTGAAGGGGCCCAGCGCTGGGGTGGCCGACCGGGTGCCCTCCGGTGCGATGGCCAGCGAGATGCCGTCGCGCAGCTTCTGCACCGCCGGTTCGAGGGCCTTGCGCGCCTGGGCGGTGTCGTGGCGATCGACGAACGCCACATCGGCGAGCCGGAACACCAGGCCGAATCCGGGGGTGTGGGCCAGCTCCTTCTTCGCGACGCCAGTGAATCTGCCGCGCAGCAGCTTGGCCAGGATGAGTACGTCCAGCTGGCTCTGGTGGTTGAAAAGGAAGACGGCCGGCCTGATAGCGAGGTGCTCGGCGCCGCGGACGTCCAGCCGCACGCCGGCCAGCACACTCCCCAGTTCGCCGGCGAGGGTGGTGCCGAGGTCGACAGCTTCGCGCCGGGAACCTGTCACCGTCCCCAGCGCTGCTCCCGCGGTGAAGCCGCCGAGCATGCCAGCCAGCCCCGCCGCCGTGCGGGCGATGTCCAGCACCCCGGGCCGGCCGCGGGAGCGGAACCGGGCTACCGGCCACCCGTAGTGCCGTGCCGCCGCTTCCAGGTCACGGCCGGGATTGAGAGCCCGCGACCGCCCGGCGGCCCGCAGGAACGGCACGTCCTCGTTGCCGTTGGAGTAGGCGTAGCTGTCCGGGAGGTGGACGTCGTGCTCATCAGCGAACGTGCGGACCGCTTCAGCCTTGCCTGCCCGCCAGAGCAGCGGACCGCCGGGGCGGCCGGTGCAGATGCCGTTCACGATCTCCACCGGTGAGACCAGGATGTACTCCACGCCCATCGCCCTGGCCGCGGGCTCTACCTGGAACCGGGTGGCCGAAGATGCTAGTACGACTGTGTGCCCGGCCCTGCGGTGGGCCTCGGCAAGCCGCCATGCCTCCGGGTACAGCGAGCCGGAGATGCCCTGCACGAACAGGCGCTCCCCGAGTTCGGCGAGTTCGTCCTCACTGCGCCCAGCCCAGGCGCGCATCCCCAGCACAGTGAGCCGCTCGAAGTCATCCTCGGTGGTCACGCCGCGAAGGCCGGTGAGGAGCATCCGCCCCAGGTCGGCCGGCGCGATCTGCAGCGATCTCAGGTGATGGCGGGCGAAGGCGGTCAGCGAGTATCCGTCGATTAGTGTGCCGTCGAAATCGAAGAATGCCCCTACGTGCGGGCCCTGCGGCCCGGCCTCGACATCGGCGATCAGCTGCTCTTCCGACCACAGCCCGGCAACGGCCTGTCTACGGTGCGACACCGGCCGCCTCCCGTCGGCTCGCTGCATCGATCTCCTCGATCATGATCAGCCGGCTGACGACGTCGCGCAGACGCGCGGCGAAGGCGCGCCTGCTCCGGGCCAGTTCCTCCCGGCCCGGATCGATCAAGTCCAGGTTCGCTGCCAGCTTCATGGCGCTGGAGAACAGTTCCCGCGACAGCGATTCCGGCCCGTGCAGACGTCCCTGCAGCAGCATCTGCTGCCCGACACCGCCACACTCGTCGAGAAACTCCTTTTCCATGATCGGATGGCGGGGAGGGCGGGCGGTGAGCCGCTCGGCGACAACGAGCTGCGCGTCGAGGAACGACCGCAGCACACGGTTCGCCACCAGGAGTTCCGAACGCTCCAGCACGGCGCGCCCGTCGGCCACCGTCTCCCACCGGGGATCCAGCCTGTCAAGTTCAGCGCAGAGATCCGCGCGGTAGGACGCCTTGTCCGGGAAGAAGAACTCGAACTTCAGCTGGTCACGCAGCCGCATCGCCTCGTCCCAGCGGTCAGCGGGCTCACTCAGCAACACCAGCTCGGCCACCGCGCGATCGACGAAATGGTGAATCGCGCTGTTGCGGTAGAACGCTGCCACCAGGTGCTGGCCCCGTTCGATGGCGTAAACCGGTTCCTCCCCGCCTGTGTAGACCGTGACCACATTCTGCTGGGCCAGCGCGCCAAGCACGCGGCGCACCCCGGCGTTGGCTCGCAGCGCCTCACCCGAATGCGGCAGCTCCCGCTCTGCCAGATACGCGCTCAGCGGCTCCAGAACCCTGCGTACCTGGCCCAGGGTCAGCGCGCGGTCGCGAACGCCCAGCAGCGCGAGCGTGACCAGCGCTGTTGCCGTCACCGGGGTGACCCGGTTGATCCGGACAGCCACCTCGAACGCCACCTTCTGCAACGCGAGCCGCCAGGCATCCGGATTGCCGTCACCGCCGCCGGGCTCCATAGCCTCCCGCAGCGAAAGCGGCTCGGCGAACCGCACATGTACCGTGCCGATCCGGGCGAGCTGCCCTTTCGCGTAGGACGCCAGCCAGCCAAGCCCTTCCGCCTTCTTCGCCACCCCGCCCTGCTCGGCCGCCATCGCCGATACCTCGCGGAGCTGGTCGTAGGTGATTGCCACTGGCACCAGATAGGCATCGTCCGCCCGGCCGCGCACGACGGCCCCAGCGACGTAGGCCAGCAGGCCGTAGCGTGGCGGGCGCAGCTTGCCGGTCCGCGAGCGGCCGCCCTCCATGTACCACTCGAGGCTGAAGCGCTTGGAGAGCAGGTACCCGAGGTATTCGCGCAGCGCCAGCTTGTATATCTCGTCGTCGCCGAAGCTGCGCCGGATGAAGACGATGCCGGCGCGCCTGGCCAGCGGGCCAATCGGCCAGATACGGAGGTTGTCGCCGCTGAGCACGTGGTTGCGGGGAAAATCATGCTCGGCGAGGACATCGGCAAGCAGGAGCGGGTCCGCGTACGAGCGGTGGCTGGGAAGAAAGACCAGAGCATGGCGGCGGTTCAGCTCACGCAGCCGGTCAAGCCCGGCCGTGTCGGCCTGGACGTCCCATGCGCGGGCGTGCAGCGGGCGCAGTACGCCGGAAAGCAGGTCGACAGCGATCGGGCTCATGCAGGCAACCAGGCCATCAAGGGCTACCCGGGCGCGTCCGGTCGCCTCTGGCTCGGTCAGCTCAAGGCGGGTGGCGAGCGTGACGATCTCGGCGCGGAATTCCGGGCTGTCCTCGATCGCCTCGATGACATCCTTCGGCACCTTGTATCGGTGCCCGAGCAGCGCCCGCTCGGAGCGATCGAGCGCGAGCCTGGCCTGCCGGGACACGAAATCAGCGAACGAGCCGGTCCCGCCCCAGCGCTCACGCAGCGCTGCCACGGTGGCGGGCTCCGCGACCACCATCCGGGCCCGGTCGGGCTCGCGCCGCATTATGCGGGTCTGCCAGAACACCGGTGGCCGGCGTGGGTTGACCTGCGACAGGACGTCCGACCAGTGGACCCGCCGCTCGCCATCCCGCTCGCGCGGCAGCCACGCGACGCGGGCGGCGGTGACGACCGTGTCCGGCGGCGTCGCGGCAAGCGACCGGGCCAATCCCGGGCCACCCAGTGGCAGCACCGCGGACGGCCGTACGTCCCCGTCACGCAGCCACCGTTTCAGCAGCGAACGCTCTACCCCGCTCGCCGGCTCGGCAAGCAGAATCAGCGGCGCCTGGCCCTCGGCAGGGNNCCAGCGGCAGGCCCGCCGCCCGCCGGGGACTCCATTGGCCGCGGGCTGTCCATCCCCACTCCCTCCTTTACCTCATCCTTGCCCATACTGTGATCGAGGTCACCCTGCCAGTGCAGGCACTGTTGATGGCCGCCCGTGCGCGGATAGCGCCGCATCAGTGCTGACCGGCGCTGCGGGCTGGCCGTTTCTTTGCTCCGCGATCGGCGTCTGAAGCGGGTGTGCGGGTGGTCAATGACGCGGCCGCGCCCGCCATGACGCGGCGCAGCAGGCTGAAGGTTTCCAGGGAGCGCACGCCCTCGTGGTGGAATGACTGCAGTGCCAGGTCATCTCGGGGGTCCAGCGCGGTGGCCTTTTCCCAACGGCTAAACCACGCGATCGCCGAACGGCTGCTCGACGCGACATCGACACCTATCCCGGCCGGGCAGGCGGGGCGGCACCCGGCACGCCCCCCAACACAGTGATGAAACTACCCGGGGGTACCCCCCAGCACGGTC